>JBDHXS010000274.1:0-8654 GCA_039810845.1 Runella sp.
CGTACCCCAGTTGTCTTGTACCGTTGAGCCAGCAGGCTCGCCATAAACGTGAAAAATAACGGGGTATTTTTTCTTTGGATCGAAAGACTTAGGTTTAATCATCCAAGCGTCTAAAACCACCTCTCCAATATCCACCTTAAAAAATTCTTTGGGACGCAGCGCCAGTTCTTTCATTTTGGTTTTTAAGTCCGCATTGTCTTGCAAGAGATTGATTTCTGTGTGCGTATTAAGATTGATAAGCGAAATTCTTCGGGGTGTGGTTGCATTTTCAAACGTATGAATGGCATATTGGGCATCGTCAGAAATCTGATAGCTATGCTGTCCCGCCAAGTTTTTGGGTGAAACTCGTTCTGCTTCGCCTTTGCCGTCTATTCTGCTTCGGTACAAGTAGCGTTGGGTAAAATTTTCGGGCGAGGCGATGTAATACACATATCCACCTTTAGGGTCAATGCAATTGATATTTACTACATCAAAATTCCCCTTGGTGATTTCACTCGATGTTTTGCCATCTCTCGATACTTTGTAGAGGTGCAGCCAACCATCTTTTTCGCTTGTCCACGTAAAAGATTGATTGTTTTCGAGCCAAACAATGTTGTCGTGTACATCCAGATAGGCATTGTCTTTATCGGTCAAAATGGTATTCAGAGCCATCGTTTTGGTATTTCCAATCCAGACAGTATTGGTGTTTTGCAAACGATTCAACTGTTGAATCATCACTTCGTCGGATTCAGGGATAAAATCCATGCGAGCCAAGTAGTTATTTCTTGGGTCACCTGGTACATCAAACCACTTGGTTTCACCCCCTGAGGCTGAAATCACTCCGACTTTAACGGCAGAATTAGCCGTTCCTACTTTGGGATAAGGCAGTGGAATGGGTTTTGAATAAATTGAGTCCACATTATTAATCATGTAAAAAGTACCTACCCCTTTGGTGTCCGACTGCCAATAGGCTATATTTTTTCCGTCGGGACTCCACCGAAAACCGTCGCGGCAATCGAGTTCTTCTTCGTAAACCCAATCAAAAGTGCCATTGATGATATTGTCGCCGCCGTCGGTTGTCAATTTTGTTATTTTTCCAGAAGTGAGCTCTTCTACATAAATATTGAGTTTACTCACATAGGCAGCCCGTGTGCCATCAGGCGAGAACTTGGCAAACATCAGCGTCGCTTCTTCTAATCCTTTGCCGAGTTGACTCAATTTGTTTGTTTGGAGGTCTAACACCCAATAATCCCCCCGCGAATTGAGTCGCCAAACTTTACGGGTATTGGTAAAAATCAAGAGTTTGGTGTTGTCTTCTGACCAAGTATAATTAGCGATGGGCAATGGTTTGGATGCGCCCACAGGAGTCAGTTGCATTGCACTAACAAGTATCTTCTTTGCACCCGAGTTTAACTCGTATCGTACTATTTCATTGCCATTAGTTGAGGTGTTATTCTCAATGGTTGAATAACCCGCATTGTCTTTCATCCATCGGATAGCCCCAAATCCTTTGGCAGCATACAGGTTATTTTTATAAATATCTTCCAAGGTCAGGCTTGGCGTTGTTTTTTGACCTAAAACCCTGTCATTAAGCAAAATAGCTATAACCAAAAACAACCAAAATGTGATATTTTTTTTCATTATATTGGAATAAAAAGGGTGAGGAAAGAAGAAAATATTCAATTACAAAACTCATTCAACCACATACACTTCACCCTTCACGGTTTTGAATTCGATGATACCATTGGGTAATTTCTGCAACGATACTGTTTTGCCATTTTGGGTAATCTTTACGTTCGGCGAGGCTTCTAAGCGGCAAACTCCACCCGCTTTTGACTGGATTTTCAATTGTGTGAGTTGCTTATTTTGCCATGAATAATCCAACTCAAAAGCCCCTCTGGCACAAACGCCATTAAACGCACCCGTACTCCATTCATCGGGAAGTGCGGGGAGTAATTTTATAAAGCCATCGTGCGATTGCAGCAACATTTCAGTAATGGCCGCAGTTGCACCAAAAGTGCCGTCCACCTGCGGGGTTTTGAAACACAAAGCGAAAAGAGATGTGCAGGTCTGCTCCGTCACAAAACCTTTGTAAATTTTATTGGCCCGATTACCATCGCCCAATCTTGCCCATAACGCCATTTTCCAAGCCCTTGAAAAACCCGTAGAGGCATCGCCGCGTTCTTCCAATACTTTTTTGTAGGATTCTATCAATGCGGGCGTTCTTTTTTCGTACAATACCTTGCCAGGGTACAAGCCATACATGTGCGAAAAATGACGGTGATTTTTTTCTAAAGATTTCCAGTCATCCGCCCATTCTTGTAAAGAACCATCTTTGCCAATTTGAGGTGGTACTAATTTTTCTCGTGCGGCTTTCACTTGCTGAACAAAAGTCCCATTGTCGCCCAAAATGGCAGAAGCCTCTACAAAATAGCCAAACAAATCATAGAGAATTTGCATATCTATCGAAGAGCCTGCACATATTGTTGTACCTTCTCTAAAACCTGCCGTTACCTCATCAAAATAAGGCTTATTACCACCCCCATCAGGGAAGTTTTCGGGTGAGGTTGAAGGATTGGTGACCAACCATTTGCCGTTGGGATGCGGTTTTAAAAAGTCCATAAAAAACTGCACTGAGCCTTTCATCAGGGGATAGGCCTCTTTGAGAAATGCCGCGTCCATGGTGTATTGATAATGCTCCCAAAGGTGGGTGCATAACCAAGCACCTCCTACAGTAAATGTTCCCCACGTGGGGCCATCCATAGGTGCGGCCACGCGCCATAAGTCTGTGTTCTGATGAAAAACCCAGCCTTTTGCGCCATAATGCTCACGGGCAACCTGCGTTCCTTGGTCTGTTAATTCTCTAATCATACGAACCAATGGCTCAGCACATTCAGAAAGATTGCTGCTTTCCACAGGCCAATAGTTCATTTGTGTATTGATATTGGTCGTGTATTTTGAATCCCAAGAAGGGCTCATGTCATCGTTCCAAATACCCTGTAAGTTAGCAGGTTCGGTGCCAGGTCGAGAGGACGCAATCATCAAATACCTGCCAAAATTATAACTGAGTGCCGACAGTGAAGGATCGGGGCTTGTTTGTATTTTTTGAATTCGTTCGGGTATTGGTAAAAATGAATTTTCGGTGATTGGCAGTTGCAGTGAAACTCGGTCAAAATATTGTTTATAATCAGCCACCGAGGCCGCCAAAATGGTGGTATAGGATTTGTTTTGAATTTTTTTAAGATTATCATCTACCCTTTGGTGCTGATTAGCACTCACGTCTTTGTAGTTCACGAAATTGGTAGCTGCTGCAAAATACAAGGTGACAGCATTGGCGTTTTCGATGATCAAATCCACACCATCGGTTTTCATAGTTCCACCTTCTGGAACGGCTTTTATTCGGGCTTCGTATTTTAGTTTTCCTGCAACACCCATATAATCAGCCGATTTCCCCGTCAAAACCAATCCATCAGCCCCGTAGGGGTCCATTCTGAAATAATCGGTTGCGTAATTGGAATGAGTTTGATTTCTCACTCCCCTGAGATTGGCTTTGAAAGATATACTGCCCGACTTATCTGCGGTCAATCGAATGACAATTACTTGGTCAGGAGCAGAAGCAAACACCTCTCGTTGATACAAAACTCCGTTTGATTTGTACGAAACAGTAGTGATTCCATTTTCTAAATTCAACCATCGTTTATATTCGGTAGTTGAATCTTGGTTTTTGAAAAACAAATGCAGGTTGGCAAGGCTTTGGTATTTCTATTGCTTAACAGGATACCCCATCAAATTTCTTCCAAATAAATTATGAGCTGCTAAATATTTTTCATCAAAAACTAATTTTTGGATTTCTGGCAGTACTTTATAGCCTCCTTTTACGACCGTTGAGTAAGGTCCTCCTGACCAATAGGTTTCTTCATTGAGTTGAATACGTTCTTCGCCACTTCGTCCAAAAACCATTGCTCCCAATCTTCCATTACCCACAGGCAAAGCCTCGTCCCATTTTTTGGCCGGCGCATTGTACCAACTTACCGTAGATGGATTAAATGCCTTTGTACTGATTTTATTGGAAAAATCACCGTGCTGTGCTTTTGCATAAACCATTGACAACAAGACAATTAACAAGGGCAAAAGTCGGTTTAATTTCATACGGTTTTGTAGCTTAATTACGTTTCTAAATCCATTTCGAACTAAACAAAAACCCAAATAGCCAAAATTCCGCTCCAAAACTAAAACTCCCTAATTTTGATACTCCTAAAATGCACTTCGTCCCCGTGGTCTTGCAAAAGAATATGTCCAGCAGGCGCTTGGGCAAAATTGGGATAGGTATTGTATTTGCTTTTAGCCACAAGGTTTCTGAATATCTGCGAATAACGGTCGTACTCCACCATTTTGAGGTTATTGAGCCAATGTTCTACATGACCATCTTTTGAAACTATCCGCAATTTGTTCCATTTGCCAGGAGCGTTCATGCGTTTTTCTTTGCTGCCTTCCGATAGGTTTTCGGCCGTAATCAAGTCATACAATGACGCGGTAGTACGGTTGCCACCCACACCCATTTTGGCATCAGGGTGTACTTTGTCATCAAGGATCTGAAACTCCGGCCCTAAACCAGTTCCAGGCTTTTTGGTACGGTCTTCTACCACAAAATACTTCAACCCGCTGTTGCCACCCGTATTTACTTTAAAATCCATTTCGAGTTCAAAATTTGAGAACTCTTTATCGGTAATAATGTCTCCACTTTTTACCAATGAATCTTTTTTTGTACCCAACACTTTCAACACTCCGTCCTGAATGGCCCAGCCGACAGTTGGAAATGTATCGTAATTAGCCAACCGCCAACCGTTGGTGGTCTTGCCATCCCAAAGCAAGCGCCAGCCTTTTCTTTGTTCATTTTCCGACAATTGATTGATCAAATAGCTGATTTCAGGTGCTTCTTCTCCTTTAAAAACAACGTCTTTCAGGTTGTCGGTCGCAATTCGGATGTTTCTCCACTGCACCGTCAGTCCTATCTGCTCTTCTCTTTTGATTTGGTGTACCTGCAAAGCGATAAATCCGCGAGCAGTTTGCGAATCCAAAAGATTGGTACACGGAATACCGTTTATCCACGTTTTAAGACTATTTCCGATTGCTTCGATGTGGTATTTATTCCATTGGCCTAATTTGAACGCCTTTTGACCTTTGGGATTTACCGACAACGGGTACAGCCAACCGTTGCGCCCTTCGTCGAAAATCCCGCCCGACCAAGCCCTATCTCCTGTGTCGATTTCTACCTGATAGCCGTGTACTTTCCCAGCCATGATGGTATGGTCACTGATACTTCTGATTTGGATGCCTGAGTTCAGTCCAGCCTCCACTTTCACGTCCAGTTCCAACACAAAATCGCCGTAGATTTGCTCGGTACACAGAAACGAATTGGGAGTATTGAGTTGAGAAACGCCGACAATGGTATTATTAACGATTTTGTATTCGGCATTGCCGTTTTTCTTTACCCAGCCTTTCAAATCTTTCCCGTTAAAAAGGTCTTTCCATTGAGCAAAGGAGTGAACCGAAATAAATATAATTGCGCAAATTGAAAAAAGGGATCTCATTGTGTTTGGAATAAAAATTGAATGATAAGCTAAACAAAGAATTTTTCGACTAAAACCTAACTGAAAGTTGCCTATAAAGACACAGTAATGACCATCGGAGAATTAAAAAAAAGAGAAGAAAAATAGCTTCTTCTTCTCTTTTTTGGGAAATAAGTCAACTTTTAATATCCCGGATTCTGGGTCATTTTAGGGAACGACAAATCAATTTCACTTTGCGGTATCGGTCTTAAATTATGAATCGCTGATATAGACTGCCCTTTTACCCATGGGTTGTATTTTTTGACGCGTTCGACCAACTTACCGGTGCGTTTCAAATCGAACCATCGGCTGTATTCGCCCATCAGTTCTCTGGCTCTTTCGTCCAAAATCAAATCAATAGAAATATTTGCTGCTGTGGCCCTGTATGAGGCGGTTGTTAGTGATTTTTGGTTTTCTGGAGCAGAAGCACATTTGGGGTCTGTTCCTTTTTTGGTCCCCAAGGCACGATCCAATACTCGGTTGTAATACACCTCTGCACCACCCAATTTACCATTTTTAGCCCCTTTGACAATTGCTTCTGCGGCAATGAGGTAGGCTTCCGCCGAACGGAAAACACACTCATTGAAAGTACCAAAAGCATCACCGTAAGGAATGCCTGGCTGCCAGAATTTCCACATCAACGGCGGCTGAATGTTCAGTCCCGAATTGTCAATGGGATAGCCCCCGCCATATTCATCGGCATTCACCACGGCATAGTTTTTCTTTCCGCCCAAATCTATTCCTCTTTCTGCCAAAGTAGTGGCAGGTTTATTCCACGGTCTGGCAATCATTACAGTATCGCCTACGTTGAAGTTGATTCGCAAAGCAGGATTGCTCAACGGTAGCGGTCGGTAATCTTTGACCGCCGTAAGCGCATACCCGACACTCACAAAATTATGCGCATATCGGGTATCATTATCAGGATCAAAAAAGCGGTAGCCAGCGGGTGTCACTTGGTGTATGCCCAAACAACGATTATAGTCGCTGGTACGGCCTTTAGTACCGACAAACCCTTCACCACTTGGCCCAAATTTAGAATGCAAATCATTGCCACCAGCGGGGTCTTGCGTAAATGCGGCATCCGTTTTGTTGGTCAATACGTCTGAATTATACTGAACCGCAAAGATAATTTCTGGATTTTTATCGTTTTGAGCACCCGTGTATTGCGTCAAAGGATTGTTTGAGCGCTTTGGGAATAAATCACTGTAATTGGCGGCCAAAGGGAAGGCATCAATTACTTTATCGGCATATTGTAAGGCCAAATCAAAATCAGCATTTGAACCGCCCAAGGTATTATTGAAGTTCCAACCTCTGGTGAGATATACCCGTGACAACAAAAATTGAGCAGAACCTCTTTGAATACGGCCATAATTTGAGGCAGTAACGGGCAGTTTTGCCTCACAGTCTAACAAATCAGCAATGATTTGTTTATACACTTCTGCCGAAGCTACTCTTGGAAAATCTTTGCTTGGAGCAGTAACTTCTGCCAGTGGCATCGGAATATCACCCCATTGTTGAACTGCATAAAACAGACACAATGCCCGTAAAAACTTCGCTTCCGAAACCCTTGCATCTTTCAAAGCCGGAGCCATTGTAGTAATATCACTGGCGCGAGTGATGACAGCATTTGTTCTGGCGATTTCGGCATACAGGAGTTGCCAAAGGCGTTGAATATCGCCCAAATTGGCATTAAACTCGGCATTATAGACGTCAAACAAACTGGGAACGTTTTCTTTTCCCGTAACCGCTGAAGGGTTCCAACCGCCTTGTGCAGTAAAAATATCGGTTCCCTGCAAGACCAAAATTCTATTTTGGTGGATGTTTCTCAAAAGTGGATAACACGAGCGAACCAAATCTTCAAACCCAGCTTCGGTTTTGTAATAAACGTCGGTGGTAAGTGTAGTGACAGGTTTTTCAACCAAAAAATCTTTTTCGCAACCCGTGGCAAAAACGCCCATAAAGGCAATTGCCAGCGATGTAAGTCGTAATTTATAGGAAGATTTCATTGTTTTTCTGATTAATGTCAAGGTTAGAAACTGATATTTACGCCAAATGAATATACCTGGCTAAGCGGATAGATTTTCCCTGTTGTAGTTCCGCCAACGCCGGTCAGTGTTTCAGGATCGAATATTTTTGTGAGCTTAGTGATTGTAAATAAGTTTTCGCCGGAAACAAAAAGCTTCACCCGGTTCAGTTTGGCCCGTTGCAATAATGCAACTGGCAGGCTATAGCCAATAGTTGCATTTTTTAAGCGTAAATAAGCAGCATTTTGTAAGTAACGATCACTAACCTGTTGCGTTTTATTAACAAACGAATTGATCGACCCGGCGGGCGCAGAATATGGATTGGGATAGTAGGCATTGGGGTTATCGGGCGTCCAGTAATCGAGGTGCTCGGGAAAAACAGTAACCTGGGCAAGTGCTCCTGCACCCCAGAAATATACGTCGCCAACACCCGGGGCATAATCACGCTTACCAATACCCTGCAACATAAATGATAGAGAAAACCCTTTCCAGTCAACAGATGTTGTTAACGAATAAGCATACCTGGGCGAGGTATTGCCGATAATAGTTTGGTCGCCCATATCGCCCAGACGGTTATTCCCGCGATCGATTTTTCCATCGCTATTCAGGTCGAGATATTTCACGTCACCAGGTTTCCAGGCAACCGGCGTAAGGAAAGAGTGATCCAATTTATTGAAGGCCGCCGCCTCATCGTCGTTCTGGATTAACCCACCTGCTTTGTAACCCCATATCTCACCCACTTTTTTTCCAACATACCAGGCGCCCGAAGGATTGGTGAAGGTGGGATTCTCGTACCGGGTAATGGTTGTAATATTATCAGAGAGCACACCTGTAACCGAATAGTTCACCTCATTGCCTATTTTGCTATGATAAGTAAGCATCACCTCCCAGCCATTGGTCCGCAGGTTAGCATTATTGCTGGCAGGAACCGTGCCGCCAAACAAATCGGCTATATCAAAAGTAGGTCCCAGCATATCTTTGGTTTCACGCTGGTATATATCAACCGATCCTGACAGCTTACTTTTAAACATATCAAAATCCA
>JBDHXS010000275.1:0-8645 GCA_039810845.1 Runella sp.
TTCCCGATCGCCATGCGCCGATTGATTGAGGTTCATAAAATCCATGTCAATGTCTTTGAACGGAATATCGCGATTGAATTGAGTATGTAAATGCAACAACGGTTTTTTGAGTGCATTCAGTCCCCGAATCCACATTTTGGCGGGCGAAAAAGTGTGCATCCAAGTGATAATCCCAATGCAGTTGGGAGTCACGTTGGCTTCCTGACAAATGGCATAAATTTCATCGGGTGTTTTTACCACGGGTTTAAACGCCACCCGTACAGGAATTTGCGGAGAATCGTTAAATGAATCTGCAATAATTTTGGAGTGTTCATCCACTTGGCGAAGTGTTTCTTCTCCATACAAATGCTGGCTACCAGTAATAAACCAGACTTCAAATTGTTTTAGCATAAGATAAGCCCCCTTACCCCCAATGGGGGAGTTATGATTATGCCCCTTTGGGGGTTAGGGGGCTTTTTCTATGTATTTTCCAAGATTTATATACTTCTGATATAACTTCTGATAAGTAGCCACTTTCTCCACATTAGGATAGTATTCAGCGTCAAAACCTGACCCCATTGCTTGTTGTGCAGCTTCCATTGTTGGATGAATCCCTGCTGCTACTGAGGCACACATAGCTGCACCCAAGGCGCAGGCTTGATCGGCACTTGCTACTTTGATGGGCATATTGAGTACATCAGCGAGTGTCTGCATCACAAAAGGCGATTTTTTGGCTACTCCTCCGATACCAATCACCTTTCTAATAGGTACACCTTCTTCAATGAATCTGTCCACAATGGCTTTTGAACCAAAAGCGGTGGCTTCTACCAAACTTTTAAATATTTTAACGGCATCAGTCCCCAAATTCATTCCCGAAATCGTCGCTTTTAGGGTATGATTGGCATCGGGTGTTCGACGACCGTTAATCCAATCCAACGCGATAAGGTCGTTTTCAGAAACAGGTAGTTGGGCAGCTTGTTCTGATAAATAAGGGATTAGGGTTTTACTCAATTCGGCGGCAGCAGTTTCTCCCAACAGTGCTTGAACAGGGCCGACAATCACTTTCTGAAACCAAGCATACAAATCGCCGAAGGCTGATTGCCCCGCTTCCATACCCAGCATACCAGGAATGATGGAGCCGTCAACCTGACCACAAATACCGCGAATCAGCAGATGTCCGATTTCGTGATTGGGTGCAATGAGCATATCACAGGTAGAAGTACCCATCACTCGGACAAAGGTATAAGGCTCAATTTCTGCCCCGACTGCGCCCATGTGGGCATCAAATGCTCCTACGCCAATCACCGTGTCGGCCGGAATGTCCAGTTTTTCGGCCCATTCTACCGAAATAGTACCCATAGGTTCATCCGAAGTATAAGTATTTTCAAACAGGCGTTTACGCAACCCTGCCAATTTAGGGTCGAGTTTGACCAAAAATTCCTCCGATGGAAGCCCGTCGAATTCAGTGTTCCACATGGCTTTGTGGCCTGCCGCACAGCGGGAACGTTTCAAAGTCAACGGGTTTGTATTTCCCGTCAATACCGCCGAAATCCAATCGCAATGCTCTACCCACGAAAAAGCATGAGTGCGGATGTCTTCATCTACCCGAATAGTTCGCAATATTTTGGCCCAGTACCATTCAGAAGAGTAAATACCACCGACATATTTGGTATAATCGGTCTCCCAGCTATGCGCCAATTGGTTGATTTCTTCAGCTTCGGCGTTACCCGTATGGTCTTTCCAAAGAATAAACATTCCGTGAGGGTTTTCCAAAAACTGAGGCAGCAAGGCCAAAGGTGTCCCGTTTTCATCCACTGCAACGGGCGTAGAACCAGTCGTATCTACCGATATGCCCTTGATATTTTGACGAATTTCCTCAGAAGCACCAGCTAATGCACCTTTGATAGATTGCTCCAATCCTTCCAAATAATCCAACGGGTGTTGGCGAAACTGGGAAATAGCAGGGACACAATAAAGCCCCTTTTTCCAGCGAGGGTACTCAAATACATGTGAACCTACTGTTTCACCCGTTTGGGCATTCACCACCAATGCCCTCACCGAGTCAGTACCATAATCTACCCCAATGACATACTTAGATTGCATAACTTAAATTTTGTATTTCTTTAGCACAATTTATTATAAAATAGGCATTTATACTACCGAAGGCTCTGGCATAAAATACCAAAAAGCATGAAACTTGCTTTCATATCTTTCTTTATCAAGTCGGTATAGGGTTGCTTTTTTAGTGGTAGAGTTTTCATTTTTCTCTCCTGTATCTACCAGCAGCCCTGTTGACAAAATTTTTCGACTAAAATTACGCCTGTCCAGTTTCATATCGTAAATTGCCTCGTACAACTTCTGCAATTGAGGAATGGTAAATTTTTCAGGTAATAGTTCAAAACCAATCGGATGTAGGGCAGCTTTATATCTTAATCGTTCGAGGGCACTTTCGACCATATTTTCATGATCAAAAATCAATTTAGGTCTATTTTTCAAATTTATCCATGCAGCGTTTTGCAGTCGTACTGACACTTCGTCATGATTATGAATGTTGATAAGTGCAAAAAAGACTACCGAAATCGTCCGCTCCACAGGATCACGATTTACCTTCCCGAAGGTTTGCAACTGCTCTACATAGATATTATTAAGCCCTGTCAATTCATATAAAATTCGCTCTGCTCCCACTTCCAAATCTTCTTCCTCATTCACAAATCCTCCCATAAGCGACCACTTGCCTCTTTCAGGATCAAAATTACGTTTAATGACCAATAATTTAATTTCTTCTCCGTCGAAACCGAAGATGATGCAATCAATAGCTACCAATAGACGAGTAGAATGAGGATATTGGTTCATATATACAAATGTGTCGTAACGACACAATAATAATGGCTTTTTTATTACTATTCAAATAGTTTCTTAAATTTTTCAAGAAAACAATCTGAATATGTCGTAACCGAAGCGAAGAATCAAGCCAAAAACAACTCCTAAAAATACAATACGAACGAAAGAATTACCGCGCAACAAGGCTAAACGGCTCCCCAAAAATGCCCCCAAAACGTTACATACCATCATGGGGAGGGCAATTTTAAACTCCATATAACCTTGCCAAATAAAAAAAATCAAGGAAGCAATATCAGCTACCACATTAATGATTTTGGCGATAGCCGAAGCCCTCAAAAACTCATATCCAATCAAACTGACAAAGCCAAAAACCAATAAACTTCCAGTACCTGGCCCTACAAAACCATTGTAAAAGCCCGTAGCCATACCCACCAATAAGGCGTACCACTGCAAGCGTACCACCGATAGTGGCAAACTTTCGTGATGACCCAATTTTTTGTTGGAATAAGTATAAATGGCAATAGCTGTCATCAGCACCAAAATGAGGGGCTTCAAAACCTCCGCTTTCATGTAGCTTGCAATCGTTGCTCCTAAATATGACATAATAGCCGTACCCACTGCCGATACAAAAACTACCCGCCAAGGCACCTCCACTGTACGGGCATATTGATACCCAGCCACACTCGTGCCCACAAAAGAAGCGAAACGGTTGGTACCAATCACTTGCGGTACCGAAAAGTGAGGAAATAGAATAAAAAGAGCAGGAACTTGCACCAAACCACCACCCCCTACAATAGAGTCCACAAAACCAGCCAATAGAGCAGCCAAAGAAGCAAAAATAATTTCCAAATAAAAGTGAAGTTGAATCATTCTTTAAAAGTTCTGTACTCCTTAGCGGCTTTGCATGACCCGCCACCGCAATGAAGAAGTTTATTAGAACATACTCCGAAAAAGCTTAATCGCTATTGCAATCAAAATCAAGCCAAAAATTTTGCGAAGTACGTCGGTACCTGCTGTTCCCAAAAGCCGTTCAATCCAAGCCGATGAACGCAATACCAAATAAATAAACACCAAATTGATTAGAATAGCGATAATAATGTTGATTTCTTGATAAGCTGCTTTCAGCGACAAAATTGTGGTCATGGTTCCAGCACCAGCAATCATCGGAAAAGCAATCGGAACGATGGAGGTAGCATTGCTATGAACTGTATCATGTTTGAAAATATTACGGCCTAATATCATTTCAAGTCCAATCAAAAACAAAATCAAAGCCCCTGCTACAGCAAAAGAAGCCACATCTACCCCAAAAAGTTTCAGAATTTCTTTACCCACATACAAAAAAGCAATCATTAGCCCCCCCGAAACTAAAGTAGCCCGTCGTGCATTGATAGCACCTGCCTTTTTTCGTAGATCAATAATGACAGGAATAGAGCCTAAAATATCAATGACCGAAAAAAGAATCAATGTAACGGAAATTATCTCTTTGAGATTTAAGGAAGACATAACAGTAGATAGTTTAGTTGAGGTGCAAATTTATAATTAAATATGGTCTAAGGAGTCCTCTATTGCGAATAGCCAACTTTAAATAGTTTTTCTGCCGCTCATCCTTGATTTTTACCGCTTCCAAAAGAAAAAATAAAATTTTAGCCAAGTACCTTGCATCACAAAGTACCTTATATTAGCTTTGTACCATGGATTACCTATTAACAGCCATTTTAAACAAGTAAAGAATGTTGAGTGATGAGTGATGAGGTGAATTGTTAAGTCACAATTTTTAAGAAATTTACGATTAGCACTCATCTCTTATCACTCCAAACTCATCATTCTAACAAATGCAGCCATGACCTTAAATCAAAAAATTCCAAAACATGACAACAGCATGAATATTGAGAACGCTCAAGTGCAGATGCGAAAAGGAATACTAGAGTTTTGTATCATGCACATCATCTCTCGTGGTGAGGTATATGCCTCCGATATGCTCGATGAACTTACCTCCGCCAAAATTATGGTTGTTGAAGGTACACTTTACCCACTTTTGACCCGGCTCAAAAACTCAGGGTTACTCGATTACAAATGGGTCGAATCGCAATCTGGACCTCCGCGTAAATACTATATTTTGACCGAAACTGGTAAACAGTTTTTGGATGAAATGCAGCAGACTTGGGTCGAACTTTCGGACTCAGTCAACACAATTGTGAAAAAAACGCACGATTTAGGCCCGGCAAGTGAAGAATCATCAACCATATAGCTTTAACAATTAACGGATAACTGTTAACTGATGCGCAAGCATCCATTGCCATGAAAAAGACTATCAGCATCAATATCGCCGGTCTGATTTTTTATATCGAAGAGGACGGCTACGATAAATTAAGAAATTACCTAAACTCAATCCAGAAGTACTTTTCGTCATACGAAGACAGTAAAGAAATCATCTCTGATATCGAAGGGCGGATTGCCGAAAAGTTTCTGAACAAACAAAAAGCCGCCGAAAAGCAAGTTATTGCTTTAGACGATGTAGAAGAACTCATCAAGAGTATGGGTACAGTCGCCGACTTTGAGGCAATTGAAGAAGAAGAAGACTTTGCAAGTCCCTCCTCCGCAAGTGGCAATACTACTCCAAGCAATCAGTCCACAAAAGAGAGTGAGCAACCCAAGTATGCACCCCCTCAATCTCCCCGAAAACTGGTGCGCGATACAAAACGCAAATTGTTGGGAGGTGTATGCGCTGGATTAGCCCACTATTTCAATACTGATCCGCTTTTGGTACGCCTTATTTTTCTATTTTTCTTCATTGGACTTCCTGCCGGTGGCGGAGCCATAGGTGCCGAAGAAGTATTTGGTCCCTTGGGCGGCATTGCTTTTCTGGTGTATGTAGCCTGTTGGGTAGCTTTTCCAGGTTTAGATAGCCTCGAAGAAGACAAAAACATCAAGAAATTTTATCGTGACCCTGACAAAAAAGTAGTGGGTGGGGTTGCTGCCGGAGTAGCTGCTTATTTTGGAGTTGACTTGGGTGTTGTTCGTTTTGTATGGGTACTAAGTGTCTTACTGTTTGGCTCGGGTTTCCTACTATACATTATCTTATGGCTCATCACTCCAAGAGCTAATACCTTAACCGAAAAAATGGAAATGACAGGGCAGCCCATTACGTTGGAAAACATCGAAACCAACGTAAAAAAGGCCTTGCAGCCCGATCAAAAAGAAGAAAATACGTTTACCAAATTACTTCTATTCCCATTTCGTATCGTAGCCATGATTTTTAGTGGTTTGGCACCCTTAATGAAATTCATGGTCGTCATTGCCCGCATCTTTGCTGGATTGATTATGATAGCCATAGGAGGCAGTGCTTTATTAGGGCTAATAACCGCATTATTTGCAGTTTTTGGATTAGGAACTTGGGATTTTGGACAAATTGACAACGACCTAATGCCACTCAATTTCTTCATTGGCGAAGTTTCTCCAGTAGCTTATCTATTTGCTTTCTTTGCTATTGGTGTCCCTTTTGCTGTCATCACTTGGTTGGGAGTATCATTATTGACAAAAGAAAACAAGTTTTCTCCTTCGGTATGGCAGACCTTGTTGGGTCTGTTTTTAGCTGGGCTTATGGGAAGCATTATTTTCGGAATTCGCTATGGTTCTAACTTCCGCCGCGAAGGAACAGTTGAAAAAGTACAAACCTATAAACTGCCTGCTACACCATTCTTATTGGATTTGAATGACCAAAACGACGATAACGGCTACAACAATACTCATCTGGATTTAGACGGCTATGATGCAACCGATGCCAAATTAGAATTGAGCTTCCGTTCGCAGGGACGTTCTCGACAAGATGCCGAAGCCAATGCTTCCAGCATGGTTTACAATGTCGCTCAAAATGACTCTGCATTAGTATTTGACGAAGATTTCTCTCTTTCGGGTAAAACATCACGCTTCCGTGGACAAAGTTTACGAATGCAGCTTTACCTGCCTTACGACAAAACCTTTAAAATGACACGTGATTTCTACGACCACTTTTGGGGAGTAAGACAACGAATGGAAAAAGAATACGATTTGGACATCAACGATGAACTTTTCAAAAACGTGCGCTGGGCTATAAAAAGAGATTCGGGGTTGGTATGTCTTGATCGCCCTGTAGTTGAACACCGTGAATCTCACGACTATAACGACGATGCCAACGACATGGACGAAATCAGCAATGGCATTGAGTCGGGTCTTAACGAAGCTTTCGACGAATCGTTTGATGCTAAAGGCGAAATGGTAAAACAGTATGACATTACTAATTTTGAGAAAATTCGCGTAGGTGGTGCTTTTGTGGTCAAGATTCAAAAAGGTGATACTTTTAAAGTAGTAGCCGATGGGCGAGAAGAAGATATCGATGACGTAGAAGTGAAAGTTGAAGACGGTACACTCCGTGTAGAAAATCGCAAGAAAATCAAGCTAATGGGTAATATAAAACGCATCGGCTTGACGATTACAGTGCCTACCGTTCAATCAGTGGACTTATCTGGAGCTACTTTGTCCAAAATTACGGGTTTCAACAACCTCAACGACTTGAAAGTAGATATTTCGGGAGCTTCCAAAACCCTAATAGACATCAATGCTAAAAAATTAGATTTAGATGTATCAGGAGCATCCAAAGTAGAATTGCGTGGCAGCGCCACAAGCCTCGAAGCGGATATTGCAGGGGCGTGTAACTTAGAAGCTGAACAAATGAATATCCAGACTGCCGATGTGGAAGCGTCGGGTATCAGTAAGGTTTCTATAGGAAATATTCCCAATCTTCGTTCCAATGCCAGTGGAGCCAGTCGTATTCGTCGGCAAGGGCATGACAACGAATAATTAGTTGACCATTTAAGAAACATCTTCAAACCTCACAGGTTTTAAAAACCTGTGAGGTTTTTCCTTTTTTCCAACCATTCTTTCAAGGCTACTCCTGTCCCAAACGGCCAAGGGCGCAGTTTTTGTATCGGCACGATTTTATAGGCTTGTAGTTCTTCGGTATCCATTTTTATCTCACCCGTTGCGCGTACGTGATAAGCGATAATCAGCTCATTTCTCTGAAAAAAAGAATAGACACCCAGTCTTTCTACCATCTCAACTTCTAATCCTAATTCTTCTTTTACTTCACGTAAAACCGCTTCGTCGGGCGACTCACCTTTCTCCAAAAAACCGCTTACGAGTCCAAACCATTCGGCTGGCCATCCTTTGTTTTGAATCAAAATCACGCTGTCATCATCATATTCAACAATCGCTCCTACCACTGGAATGGGATTGTCCCAGTGTACATAGCCACAACGAACACTACAAACAAGTCGCTCTCGACCATTGAGCGCTGTGTTTTCCAACGAACTACCACATGTAGGACAAAAATTGAGTTGACTCATCGAATAACGTAGATAAAATGGCTAAAATTTTAGAGTGACGTCATCTGACTGACTTCTAAGGAATTATGTCTTATTGAAAAATCGGCACTTTTTTTGTAGGTGTATTCAGTATTAGCAAATCAGCATTTTTAAAACAATTTCATAGGACATTCTTCCTAAAACGCCATAAAAGGGTAAAATCTACTGAATTGGCATTTTTTTTGATTCTAAAAAATGGATTCTGACTATGTCATAACCACTTAAACGTATGTTAGCTAAATCTCGAAAATATTTGGGAATTATGACAATGCTTGTAATGGCAAGTGTTTTTGCAATTGATGGCTGCCGTCCCAAAAGCAATGAAGAAGTAACACCCATAGACGCCTCTGCCCTATCTACTTGTATATTACTTTCCGAAAGAGTCAATGGTATTTTACTCAGAGCGTATGAATATGATTCTACCCG
>JBDHXS010000276.1:0-8625 GCA_039810845.1 Runella sp.
GGTATAATCCATTTTTCAATTGTACTTTTACTTAGTATTCCCATCTGAGTGTTTGTTAAAGTTTCGTCACTCAAAATTTACACTTATTTGGGAATATTTTACAAAAGTTTAAACAGCTTCATTTTTAAACAGCAATTGTCCGGACTACCAGCAGTCAGTGATATTTCTGTATCTCGCATGGTGACGAGCTTAGGAAGTAAGTATGGAATGTCTATCAAATATCAAACTGACTCAGCCGACGTCTGGCTCAATTTTGTGGATGAACATTATTTGCCCGTTCACAAACATCTGTTTTTGGCCGGTAAAAACTTCACGACTCGCCCCAAAAACGGAGAAGAAACCGAAGTCATTGTGAATGAGCAATTGCTCAAACATTTCAACATCAAGCAGCGAATTCCTGCACAAGCCATTGGCGAACAACTGGTTACTCCCGAAGGTACTCGCCTGACGATTGTTGGAGTAGTGAAGGATTTTCATTACGGCACGCTGGAAGACAAAATTGAGCCCTTAATTTTCCGATATTCCGCTACAGAGCCAGGAGGGTATCTCAATGTCAAAATCAACTCTAACCGTTTACCTAATACGATGGCAAGTATAGAGGATATTTGGAAGAAAATAGATAAGATTCACCCGCTCGAAGCCAAATTTTATGATGATCAGATTGAAGAAGCCTACCGACAATTTTCGGTCATGGTCAAAGTGATTGGTTTTCTAGCATTTTTGGCAATTTGTATTTCTTCGATGGGTTTGTTTGGCATGGTTGTGTTTACCACCGAAACCAAACTCAAAGAAATTAGCATCCGCAAAGTACTGGGAGCCAATGAATTTACGTTGGTCTATTTGTTAAGCAAAGGTTTTTTATTGCTGCTTACCGCTGCGGCTATCATCGCCCTGCCGACTACTTATTTTTTCTTCGATCAGGTGGTTTTGACCAAATTTGCTTATCATCAGCCAATTAGCTTAGCTGAACTTTTGATGGGTGTTTCGACAGTAATGATGTTGGCCTTTTTACTCATTGGTTCACAAACGTTAAAAGTAGCACGGAGTAATCCCGCGAAGGTGTTGAAGAGTGAGTAAAAACAGTAAAATCAAGCCCCATTTTTCTCAAAAAATGGGGCTTGATTTTTATTTTCCTTTCACTAAAAAATCTAAATCCTGAAAGTCAAAGCTAAAATCAGTCAAGGGAGAAATAGCTTTCATTTTAAACCCCGACGCCTTTCCATCATTGTCTAAATCAAACATCACGTAGGCGTCGGCATCCATGCTTCGCTCGGTCCATTTTACAATGAACGTATTGCCTTTGTAGGGGAACATTTCGCCAGTCAATTGAAAAGAACGTTTGGAATCAAACCATAACTTTCCGTTTTTCATTGAAATCATTACTTCTCCAAACCATTTGTCCTGATACGTTCCTGTAAATAAATTCACGTCTGTTTTATCCGTATTGGATTTTTGCTGGGCTTCAATATCGCGCCAAATGGCATCCGTTATTTTTTTCGCTTCGGCTTCCCCTCTGAGTACTCTGTCGTGGTTTTCTTTGACACGATCCAAACCTTTAATACCCAAATAACTGTCTTTAATGGTGTTGGTAATGGATGTAAAGGCCGCTCCTGATTGTTGATTCGTAAAAACAATAATGCCCAATTTTAGCTCTGGCAACAGCGTCACCTGCGTTACAATACCCGCCAAACCACCCGTGTGCGTGGCTTGTTTATAGCCTTTTACATCAGTCAAACCCCAACCTAAACCATAACTGGAAAAATGCGTATTGTACGAATTGGTACCTCTGACGGGGATAATGGTTTGAGGCGTCCACATATCTTCGTGAACTTCTACGCTGAAAAGCTGTTTGCCATCGCTATATTTCCCATTGTCCATTTGCATAATGATCCACTTGCTCATGTCGGTGATGTTGCTGTAAATCCCACCCGCTGCATTGGCCGTTTCGCTCCAATCTCGGCGAATTACTTTCACCGTTCCTTCTACTGGCGCGTGTGGGTCTATCACATTCGATTTGTCTTTCAGGCGCTTAAACGAAGCTGCCGTTTGGGTCATGCCCAACGGCTTGAGAATACGGGTTTCAATAAAATCTTCCCAAGACATCCCTGACACCCGCGTTACCACTTCACCCGCCACAATGTAGAGCAGGTTGTCGTAATCGTATTTGGTACGAAAACTCGATACAGGTTTTAGGTAACGAAGGTTATGAATGATGTCTTTTTTTGTAAAATTGTTTTGGTCAGGCCAAAACATTAAATCACCTGCCCCTAAGCCTAATCCACTGCGGTGGGTCAGCAAATCTCTGACCGTAAACTCCTCCGTAACGTAAGGATTGTACATTTTAAATTCAGGAATAATGTCTGTCACTTTTGTGTCCCACGTCAGTTTGTTCTCATCAATCAACATTCCTAAGGCCGCCGACGTAAAGGCTTTGCTGTTGGAAGCAATGCCGAACAGCGTATTTTCATCTACTTTTTGTTTAGTATCCAATGACCGAACCCCGTAGCCTTTGGCATGAATCACCTTGCCGTCTTTTACCACGGCTACTGCAATGCCTGGCACATCGAAGGTTTTTAAGGTTTTTTCCACTAACACATCAATTTCAGCAGAAGTAATTATCTGAGCATTAGCACTGTACAAATGGGCAAATAGGCAAAGCAATGTAATAAAGTGCCTGTTCTTTTTCATGAGTTTGTTGATTTGAGTTTATTGCGGTTCGCCCAGACAGTAACACAGCCCATCGGGGGCTAATACAAAAAATACTTTGTAGGGACGTGAATAATGTTGGATTTGGAAGTCCGGATTTTCTTGCTCAAGGCCATTGGATTTTAGTTCAGCAAAAGCAGTTTCGGCATTGTCCACCTCAAAAAAGCAACCGTCTTGAGTAGGATCGCCGCCATTTTCAGCCAAACCGATTTGGATGCCGTCGCGCTTAAGTAACGCTGATTTAAAAGGTACTTCATTGCGCGAAACTAACTGAAAACCCATGACGGTTTCGTAAAATGGAATGACGGCTTCCACATCTCCCACAGGCAAATTCTTGGCGTCTTTTTGATATGGCCAAACGTTTTTGAAGATTGATTTCATGGGCTATATTTTAAGCCATAAATTTACTCTTTTTCACTTGATTTACCACTTTTTGTTCTTCATCCAACACAACTAAATTTGCCGAATACCCCGCCTTGATTTTTCCATATTTGTCACCTAGGCCGAGGTGTCGAGCAGGATAAGTGGAGGCCATCCGAAATACTTCATCTTTGGAAATACCGACCTGTTGAATGCAATTGCGTACAGCATCCAAGAGCGTAATAGCTGAACCTGCCAACAGGCCTGCATCGTTGAGCAGGCGTTTTCCATCGTAGTTGGCGGTGAAATCTTCAAATACAAACCGCATGGGGTCAATTTTGGCCAAAGTGGCATCCGAAATCAAGAAAAGACGCTCACCCATGAGTTGTTTGGCAATGCGCACCGTAGCAAAATCGCAATGATAGCCGTCCACAATGATACTAGCATTGACCGTAGGAGTGTCCCAAATGGCCGTTACCACGCCTGGTTCACGGCTTTCAAAAGGGCGCATGGCGTTGTAGAGGTGAGTAGCCAAATAAATGCCCTTGGCAAAGTAGCCTTTGGCCTGTTGATAGGTAGCGTTGGTATGTCCCAGCGACAAAATAATCGAGCTATTCTGAATAAGTTGTAACAATTCTTCAGGCCAAATTTCGGGCGCAATGGTCATCAAAGTCAGTAATCCTTCGCTTTTATCGATGATTTCCTGAATCTCCCTTTTTGTCGGCGCTCTGACTTCCTTGGCGCTATGGGCACCGCGTTTGGCAAAATTGATAAAAGGGCCTTCAATATGCAGGCCCAATACGCCCGTTTTACCCGAAGCGATGTAGGCTTTGGTCACATCAATGGCTTTCAAAATTCGTTCGTGAGAAGTAGAGTACAATGTTGGAACAATGGCAACTGTACCATCTTGACGGTGTGTCTCTATCATATCTATAAGCGACTCTTCGGACAAATCACGCACGAGAAAGCCCGTTTTGCCACCGTACAATTGTAAATCAACAAAGCCTGCTGTCAAATCGTGGCCTTGCAAATCAGTTTTGGGGATGTCGGCAGGAAGCTGGTCTTGGGGGACAATATCTTTGATGAATTGGTCTTCAATCAATACAGCATGATGGGTCAAAACGGCTTCTCCAGTGTAGATAGTGCAATGGGTAAGGGCGTGCATTTGTTTTTATTTTTTGGAACTTCCCGAAAGATGTAGAACTTTCGGGAAGTTTTAGAAAGAATGATGAATAAAATTTGGCTTTCTTCTCCGCATTTGAGCGGTCACGAACAAAAATACGTTCAAGAAGCATTTGCTACCAATTGGATTGCTCCGCTTGGGCCTAATGTTGATGGTTTTGAACAGGATTTGTGTAAGTATGTAGGCATCCATCACGCAGCTGCGCTGTCGTCGGGGACGGCTGCATTGCACTTGGCGCTGGTCATGTTGGGTATTGGGTACGGCGATGTGGTACTGTGTCAGTCGTTTACGTTTTCGGCCTCGGCCAATCCAATTGTCTATCAAGGAGCTACACCTGTTTTTGTAGATTCTGAACCAGGCACTTGGAATATTTGCCCTAATGCGCTGGAAACAGCCCTGAAAAGAGAAAAGTCGGACCGTCGCACGGCGAAAGGCAAAAAGGTAAAGGCAGTGATTGCGGTACATCTCTACGGAATGCCTGCAAAGATGAAAGAAATTGTCGAAATCTGTAAACGTTACGAAGTTCCGCTGATTGAAGATGCAGCTGAAGCCCTGGGTTCTACTTATTTAGGTAAAAAATTGGGAAGTTTTGGTTTACTCAACGTACTGTCGTTCAATGGCAACAAAATCATCACTACGTCGGGCGGTGGAGCGTTACTTTCCAATGACGAACATTTTATCAAAAAATCACGCTTTCTGGCGACTCAAGCCCGCGACGATGCACCCCACTATCAACATTCGGAAATCGGTTACAACTATCGCTTGAGCAATGTCTGTGCAGGTATTGGTCGTGGTCAAATGGAAGTCATTGATGAAAGAGTAGCCCAACGCCGAGGCAATTTTGACTTTTATCAACATGAATTTTCTACAACAGAAGGTATCACATTTCAACCCGAAGCCAAGGAGAGTTTTTCTAATCGTTGGTTGAGTTGTTTAGTGATTGAGCCAGAGAAAACAGGAGGCATTACTCGAGAAGATATTCGCTTGAAATTAGCAGCCCATAACATTGAAGCACGCCCTCTGTGGAAGCCGATGCACCTGCAACCTATTTTTTCCAAGGCGCCTTATTACGGTGGCAACGTAGCCGAAAAGCTTTTCCAGGACGGGCTTTGTTTGCCCTCGGGTTCTAATCTGACGGAGGAGGATTTGGGACGGGTTGTAGATGTGGTTAAGAATTGCTTCTAACCTTACTTATGTTTCTATATAGGTCAGACGAAACGTCAGACCCAATTCCTACAAATAATCCATGGGATCTTCAGCTACGCGGGTGTTGTCGTGCCAAGTGTTCATTTCTGCCATGTCTTCGAGCGATAGTTCAAAATCAAAAACGTCCAAATTGGACGCCAGACGGCTTTTAGTTACCGATTTCGGAATCGTCACCACTCCTTGTTGTAACGACCACCGAATCAGTACTTGAAAAGTGCTTTTTTCGTATTTTTTGGCAATTTTTATCAACCTTGGGTCTTCTGATTTCCAGCCACGCACCAATGGGGCATAACCTTCCACCTGAATCCCGCGTTGGCGACAATAATCAAGCTGGTCGGGCAAATAACAATAAGGACTCAATTCAAACTGGTTGACTGCCGGAACCATATCTGTATGCGACCATAGTTCCTCAAAATGCGGAATGTAATAGTTCGAAACGCCAATTGCCCGTGCTTTTCCATCGGCATAAATTTTCTCCAGCGCTTTCCAAGTTTGAATTCGATGCTCACGCACAGGCCAGTGAATCAGGTACAAATCCACGTAGTCGGTATTTAGTTTGCGCAAACTCTCCTCAAAAGCTCGTAGGGTAGCATCGTAGCCTTGGTCATCATTCCACACTTTGGTAGTCAGAAAGATTTCTTCCCTTCTCAATCCACTATCACGCATCGCATTGCCTACTTCTCGTTCATTTTTGTAGATGGTGGCTGTATCAATAAGCCGATAGCCCAATTCAAACGCCCATAAAACAGCTTGACGAATATCCTGTCCAGGTTGCGGGTCATAAATACCGAGACCCAGTTGGGGCATTTCGATGCCATTATTCAAAGTGACAACAGGAATCATATTTTAGTAAGATTAAATGCCTAATTCTATTTGGAAACGCCCGGTCCAATTGGGAGTAAGAGCTGTATTTGTAGTTAAATCTTGGCGATTTGTTCTGACAACCTCCCACTGTAATTTTACTCGGTGATAATTCAGGTATTTGGTCAGTCCCAGTGAGTAATCAATTTGCTGAGGTTCAGACAGTCTCGTTTCACCTTGTGGCAACACGTTGGTATAACGCCCCGCTACTTCCCAGTGGTTTTTAAATTGATAACTCATTTGGGTATTTATGCCCCTACCATTGAAAACCGTTACCGTTTTTTGGGGATCAGTAGCAGAAACTGTAATTGGACTTTCATTGGTTGTGCGAGTCATATACTCTCCTAAAAAAGCCCATCCTTGGTATTTAATCATAGCATCCACAAACGATTGCTTAACATCTCTTGGTTGGTACAATAAAGTACCCAAAACCCCACCAGTACGCAATGCTTTTTTATTCAAATGATAGGCAAATCCCAACGAAACTTTGGGTTTACTTTCTCTTATCCAATCTCCTTCGGAGTAGTCTCCACCCATTTCAAACTTTCCAAAAGGTAATATTTCCACCCTTCCTGTATAAGCAAATCCCTGACGATTGATACCAATATTACGTCCTTTTCCAGTACTCATAGCTCCTCTGAGAATGAAAAACGCATTTTTGCCAACAGAGATTTCGTTAGTAGCAAAAGCCCCAAAATCACGATCAATGTTAAAACGAGTGTTCGCTGTTGAGCGGTCAGGGAATTGTAATTCGGAAGAAGAGATGGTTCTTTCACGATTTCCAGGGATTTTAGCCTGACCCATAGCTACGGTTAAATGCTTAGTTAATTTATAACTGATAACAGCATCTCGAATGATGTTAGGGAATCCCGTATTGTCCCAATCCATATCACCTCGACTAAAACTTAGCTGAATCTTGTAAGTCAACCGTTTAGACCACACAAAGCCATCGAAACTTAAACGTAAACGCCGAATAAAATACTCGGAAGAAAGATAATTAAGCTTATCATCGAAAATACCTCCCAAACGGCTTTGCACCCTAAACCGGAAGTTGAGTGCAAATGTTGAATCATTATCATACAGACGAATCCCCGTAAATTTTTTAGGTTTACTATCGTTATAATACATAACTTGGGCTTTGCTTTGCTTTAAGCATAAACTAAAGCATATAAGCATAAGAGTAACACGTAACCAAGTATTTTGGTTACGGCTCCAAAGATTAGTAAGTTTCAAGTTAATTTCTCTTCTATTGGTGTCAAAGTCACAAAATTACAAGCATTTAAGATAGTTGCAGAAAATAATGAAAAACGTGTGCCTTTTTTTTAAAATTGCGTCTTAATTATCACAATGTACTGTCAACTTACAATGAATATGAAAATCCTCAATCGTTTCTACTGGCTCCCAGTTCTTTTGAGTTTTGTGATGCTAAAATCTTGCTCACGCAATCCCGTGACGGGCAAAAAAGAACTTATCTTGATGTCCACAGAGCAAGAAATTGCCCTCGGCCAACAATCTCACCCATCTATTGTGGCCTCTATGGGATTGTATGAAGATAAAAAATTACAAGATTTTATCAGTGAAAAAGGCAAAGCCATGGCCAAAATATCACATCGCCCCGATTTGCCCTACCAATTCAACATCATAGACTCACCCGTAGTCAATGCCTTTGCCGTACCAGGTGGATATGTCTATTTCACAAGGGGAATCATGGCGCATTTCAACAATGAAGCAGAATTTGCAGGCGTGTTAGGCCATGAAATTGGACACGTAACGGCACGTCACTCCGCTCGTCAGCAAACCAGCCAAATTCTGGGCACAGTGGGACTTATCGCAGGGATGGTACTTTCGCCCAAATTTGCCCAATTTGGCGAGCAAGCCATGCAAGGTTTGCAATTGTTGATGTTGAGTTATAGCCGAGCACATGAATCAGAGTCTGATAAAATTGGTGTAGAATATTCCAGCAAAATAGGCTACGATGCCCATCAAATGGCCAACTTCTTCGGAACCATCAAGCGTATTTCGGATAATGCAGGGCAGTCAATCCCTAATATGTTATCTACTCACCCCGACCCCGGCGACCGTTTTAACAATGTACACCAGATGGCGCAAGCTTACCAAACAGCCAATGTGGCCACTTACGCTGTCAATCGAGATAAATATTTACAGTTGATTAATGGGATTGTTTATGGCGAAGACCCTAAACAAGGATTTGTCGAAAACAATGTATTCTACCATCCCGAATTGCGTTTTCAGTTTCCTACACCTGCGGGCTGGCAAACCCAAAATTCGCCCGCACAGTTTGTAATGGC
>JBDHXS010000277.1:0-8617 GCA_039810845.1 Runella sp.
GAACTGTATGCTTATTGTAAATCACTGATTTTACCCCAAACCTACTGGCTTTATGTATGTGATGAAAAGCCTGTTTCGGTGGTAAAAGAAAATTTTAAGACCCAAGGCATAGATTTAGAACGTGGATTGCTGTTACCTTCGGCGGAGTTCAGACTGCGCGACCAAGTAATTCGGGCGCATCCCGTGGTGGAGGCGTTGGTACAAAAACTGAGAGATGTTCCTGCCGACCAAGATACAGTACTTTTTCTCGAAATGTCGTGGGCTATTCGGACTCCGTCTGGTTCGGTGTACTTACGTGATATTTTGGTTGATTTACAGCAATGTACCAAGCAATACTCCCTGACCATTTATTGCCTCTACAACCGAGAATTGCTACTCGACGAGCACCTTTTATTGGGACTTTATGCGCATCCTTTTTTGTACGCTCCCTCTCAATTACAACCTAATCCGTATTGTTTGCCTGCCAATGTACTCCGAAAAGTGACCCCAAAGCTTCAGTTTGAGACGTGGTATGGGCGTATTTTTCCAGATGCGACGCTGCCTTCGCTTTTGCCCAAAGCGGGGTTGGAAGAAGTTGATTTTGAAAAAGAGGCGTATCCTGTACAAAATACAATCTCCACTTTCAGGGCCCAAACCGACGAGGGGCGTTGGAAAATAAGGTGTTTGGGCGAACTAAAGGTCTATCGAGAAAACGGCGACTTGATAGATTGGAGTTCAAAAGGTGGGGCAACCAAAAAACTCAAAGCTATCTTTTCTTATTTGTTGCTCAAAGGCGAGAAAGGGGCTACCCTGGAAGAACTTGCCGACTTACTTTGGAAGGACGAAGCCGATACGCAACAAACCCTCAACCGCCTGTATCACTGCATTCGTTATTTGAGAGTGGCATTGAGTGGGCAAGAATCTTCGCAAAAAGAATCGCCTTTTATCGTGTATCAAAACGGACATTATTATTTGGCTTTGCCTTTCGATAGCTGGATAGATTTGCCCATGTTTGAAGAACTTTGTTTTAAGGGAAATCAGGATTTAAGAGAAAATAAGCTGGAACAGGTAGTGATTTGTTACGAATCAGCCGAACGACTCTATCGAGGTGATTTGTTTAGTGATATTCCGATTAAATACGTTGAAAACAGCGAAAACGACTGGTGTTGGAGTCGGCGATTTTGGTACAAAGAGATGTACCACAAGCTGTTGTATAGTTTGGCAAGTGTACATCGCCAATTGGGCAATCTCAACGAGGCCATCAAGTATGCCGATAAAGCCCTTGCCGAAGATCCGTGCCTGGAAATGGCTCACCAAGAAAAACTCAAAGCATTGGCGGTTGCTAAACGTACAGACGCGATTCACCGCCAGTATCGGGTGTATTGCGAATCAATGAAAAAATTCGATATGGGAATGCCTTCAGAGGCGATGAGAACACTCTATTTGAATCTTTCTAAAAATAATTAGAATACTTCAATAAAAACCAAAGAAAAACCAAAGAACAGTTTACTACCTTCGTTTCGTCATTAAACAAAGGTAAGTGTTTGGGCTTGACGCTTTGTTTTAATGGGATTTTATCAATTTTCCGTTCATCGCAACTCGTCAATCAGCATCATGGATATTTCTGCTTGCCCTTATCACTCCCAATTATCCAAGGAATTTAAGCCCTTCGATTTGACCGACCCTTTTCCTATTTATAAAAAAGCACGAGAAGAAGAACCCATCTTTTACAGTGAGGAATTGGGGTATTATGTGGTGTCGCGCTATGCCGACATTCAGGAGATTTTCAGAAACTGGCAAGTGTTTACTTCCGAAAACGCCCAAACCCCTCCCAAGCCCGTCTCAGAGGCAGTGCGCCAAATCATGGCGGAGGGCGGAATTGTGGGTCTTTCGGGTCTTTCGGGGCGAATCCCCCCCGACCATACCCGTATTCGGCGAATTGTGACGATGGCATTTACCCCAAAACGCCTGCGTAAATTAGAACCAGATATTCGAGCGCTGGCGATTGAAATGATTGAGAAATTTCAGGATAAAAAACACGCTGAATTGGTCAAAGAATTGGTCTATGATTTGCCCGCTTTTGTGATTTTTATGTTGTTGGGGGTTCCCAAAGAAGAAGTAACCCAAGTAAAGGCGTGGGCCATTAGCCGCATGATGCTTACTTTTAGCGATACCACCGAAGAAGAGCAACTTTTTCACGCCCGTCAGGTTGTAAAGTACTGGGAATATTGCAAAGAAATGGTGGTGCGTCGTAAGCAGCAACTTGGGGATGATTTTCCGAGCGATTTGGTGCGTTTGCAGCAAGAAGGCTACGAAATCAGCGACCAAGAAATTGCAGCGATGTGCTACAATCAGCTTTTTGCGGGACACGAAACCACCACCTCATTAATGGGAAACGGGATTCGGGAACTGCTGAAAGAACGTCATAATTGGGAAAAAATCTGCCATGACCCTTCGTTGATTCCGGGGGCAATTGAAGAAATCCTTCGTTTTAATCCTTCCGTAATTACGTGGCGTCGCAAAGCCACCGAAGAAGCAACGATTGGTGATTTTACTTTCCCAAAGGGTGCCAATATTTTGCTTTTGATGGGTTCAGGAAACCGCGACGAGGCCGTTTTTGAAAATGGAGAAACCCTTGATATCGAACGCAAAAATGCCAAAGAACACCTATCATTTGGTAGTGGTATTCACTATTGTTTGGGTGCCCCGTTGGCGAAATTAGAGTTTAAAATCGTATTGGAAGAATTAACCCAACGTATTCCTAACCTGCATCTAACCCCCAATCAGACTTTTGAGTTTGCCTACAATACCTCATTCCGGGCTCCTGTGGCGTTGGAAGTAGAATGGTAGGTTTTTAAGGACGAAGTATGAATGTAGAATGACGAATTAATCAAACCAATCGTCAATCGAACCAATCGTCAATCGAAAAATTCATCAATCGCAAGTAAATGAAACATACCCTTTTCTTCAAAGACACTACCCCCGACGATTACGTTTTGTTGGGTGGCAAAGGCGCAAGTTTGGCCAGTATGACGGCAGCTCAGTTGCCCGTACCCGTTGGATTTTGTGTTACAACCCACGCTTACGAGGCATTTTTAAAAGATAGCGGTCACGGCGAAGTCATTTTTAAAATGGTCGAAGCCATTGACTGTAACAATGTTAGTCAATTAGATAAAGTATCGGAACAAATCCGAGAGCTCATTGTAAGTTCGGCGCTACCCGAAGACGTTCAAGAAAGCATAAAGCAATCGTATAAAGCACTTTGTGATTTGTGCAAGGCCAACAACGACCTGCCCGTAGCGGTACGGTCGAGTGCAACGGCAGAAGACCTCCCTGATGCAAGTTTTGCGGGGCAACAAGATACTTATTTGTGGGTGGTAGGTGAAGAGGCGGTACTTGAACACGTTCGTAAATGTTGGGCAAGTTTGTTCACTTCGCGGGCCATCAATTACCGCCGTCACCAAAACATCGTCGAAAACGAAGTGCTGATGAGCGTGGTCATTCAAAAAATGGTCAATGCCCGCACGGCAGGCGTTGCTATGACGCTCAATCCCACCAACGGCGACCGTTCTACCATTGTGATTGATGCAGCGTGGGGATTGGGGGAGGCGGTGGTGTCGGGAGAAGTGACTCCCGATAACTTCTTGGTGGACAAGGTGATGATGCACATTGTGAAAGCTAATATCCAAAACAAACACATTGAACACGTCCCTGATAAGGCTACGCGCCGTGTACTAACGCGAGAGATTACGGACGAACGCGCCCTTCGCCCCTCGCTCACTGAGCAGGAAGTAAAAGAGGTGTGTCGAATGGCCAAAATCATTGAAAAACACTACAAATGCCCACAGGATATTGAGTGGGCCATAGATGCCGATTTGCCCGAAGGACAGAATTTTACGTTGCTCCAAAGCCGACCTGAAACGGTCTGGTCGCAAAAAAAAGCCACCGCCGCTCCTGCCTTTAAAATGGGCATGGAAGGATTGGTCGGAACGTTAATCAATCCCTTAGCAAGTAAAAAATAGAACAAATTATGAATGACGAATTGTCATTGATAGGGAATGAGAGCGGGGTCGTTCACGGTCTGTCGTTGCGCCGACGAATCATTCATCATTCACAAATCATCATTCGTAAATCGTCATTCGAATAATTCGTCATTTAAAAAGTCCATTCTTAAACCAAAATAAAACAAAACCAATGTCAGCAACTAAGTTCATTAGCCCCTACGAAGACAAAGCCCCCGCAGGTTCGGAGGGTTGGAAAGAATTGTATCCTTATTACATGTTGTTTCACGACAACCTCAAAGAGCGCGAGGAAGCCAAGTTTTTCTTCTGCGACTCGCAACACTGGCCCACCGTATTCAAGCCGTTTGATGCCATCACGGTTGAGTTTTTTGTTCGTTGTTTGGGGGCGTATAACACCCGTCAATGGTTAATCCCGCCTGCCAACGGCGTGGATTTTAAGATACACAATGGCTACTGTTATATGAGTCCCGTGGGGGTATCACCTGAACTGATTGCCGATCGCGTACCGCAGTTTTTGGAGAGAGCAGGGCATTATTTTATGAATTGGAACGACTTGTTGGATAATTGGCACCAAAAAGTACAACGCGTCATCAAAGACATGGAAGCCCTTACATTTGAACCCCTTCCCGAAGTAATTGACATTGCCGACGTAAAAGGTGGGGTGGGTACAGACCCCAATTTGCTAATGTCGCACAATTACAACCGTCTCATTGAGCTTTGCTATGAGGTATGTATGTATCACTTCGAGTTTTTGAATTTGGGTTATGCCGCTTACCTTGATTTCTTTGGTTTCTGTAAAGAATCATTCCCTAATATTCCCGATTTGGCCGTGGCTAAAATGGTACAGGGCATTGAAGTGGATTTGTTCCGTCCCGACGAAGAAATCAGAAAATTGGCCAAGTTGGCAGTAGAATTGGGGTTAGGTTCAACGGTTTTAGAGAACGAAGTCACAGAAGGGTTGGCAGCTATGGCAGCCAGCGAAAACGGCAAGCAATGGCTTGCGGCTTGGGAAGCAGCCCAAGACCCGTGGTTCAATTTTACGTCGGGCAACGGTATGTACTCCTCCGACAAATACTGGCGCGACCACTTGGACATTCCTTATGGATACCTCAAGACCTACACCGAACGCCTGTTGAACGGCGAAAATATTGACCGCCCTACCGAAGCTATTGCGGCAGAAAGAGAGCGAATTACCGAAGAATACCGCGATTTGTTGCCTAACGACGAAGCCGTTGCGGCTTTTGAGGGGAAATTGGGCTTGGCACGCGTGGTGTTTCCGTACGTTGAAAACCACAATTTCTACATCGAACACTGGTCTTTGGGGGTATTTTGGCGCAAAATGCGTGAATTGAGTACTGTATTTCAACAGGCTGGTTTTTGGAACGATGTAGAGGATATTTTCTACTTCCGCCGCGAAGAGATTTGGCAAATTATCTTTGACTACGGCAACGCTTGGGCCGTGGGAGTACCGTATATTGGCCCTGATTATCTACCGAAGGAAATCGAACGTCGTAAAAGCATTTTGGCAGCCCTTTCTACGGCTCCTCCAAAGCCCGCCTACAACGAACCGCCTGCCGTGATTACCGAACCTTTCACTATTATGTTGTGGGGAATCACAACCGAAAGCGTACAAGGATGGCTCGGCGGCAGCGACAACCCCAACGCTTTGAAAGGTATGGCGGCTTCGCCAGGACTGGTAGAGGGACGCGCAAGAGTCATTAACTCAGCCGAAGATTTGGGGCAACTCGTTGAAGGTGAGATTCTCGTAACGCGCGTTACGGCGCCAAGTTGGGCGCCTGTTTTCGGGAAAATTAAGGCTACGGTTACCGACATCGGCGGTATGATGTCGCACGCCGCGATTGTGTGCCGCGAATATGGATTACCTGCTGTGACGGGTACAGGCTCGGCCAGTACGGCTATCAAAACGGGTGATTTGATTCAGGTAAATGGGTCAAGCGGTGAAGTGTTGATTTTAGAAGCAGCGTAAAAGCCCCCTTTCCCCCAATGGGGGTATTTATCCACTAAAATTGTATGCACGAAATGCAAACAGAACAACTGAACTCCCCCAATGGGGGATGGGGGGCTATCTTCAAAGCTGCTGAGAAGTATATGCGGGTGCGCAAAAACGACGTGCATATCCCGCTGTCGTATCACTATGCGCTGCGGTTGTTGGTTTCTTATCCCGACGCCGACGCCGATTTGGTTGCGGCAAGTATCATCTTACACGACATCGGTTGGTATTCAATGGATGAAGATGATATTTTCAAGAAAGGCTTTCAATCCGAGAATTTTATGCAAAGTGATGTTCGCTATTTGCACGAGTCAGAAGGGGTAAGACTGTCGGCTGAGGTATTGAAAGGCATAGGTTACGATGATGCGTTTGTCAGAAAAGTTGGCGAGATTATTGACGGCCACGATACCCGAAAATTTGCTAAGTCGTTGGAAGATAAGATTGTAAGGGATGCCGATAAATTGTGGCGTTTTCACGTAGTGGGGGTAAGTGTGGCCGCCGATTGGTTTAAACAAACCCCTACGCAATACGCCAATCGTCTCGAAACCGATATTATTCCTTTGCTTGATTTGCCAGAATCGGTTGAAATGGCCAGGGCAGATTTGGCAGAAACCCGCCAACTTCTTTTGTGCGGAGTGATTTAAGAAATAACGAATGCAGAGTGTAGAATGACGAATTTTAATTCAATCATCGTACATTCACTCACTCGACATTGATTTTACAATCTGCACTCATTCACTCGACACTCAAAAAAATGCAACATTTCATCAATAATCAATATCACCAACCTGATTCTGGCGAGTACATTGAGGTCATCAATCCGTGTACTGCAGAGGTGATAGGTACGTGTGCAAGGGGAAATACCGTGGATGTTCATTTCGCTCTGACAAGCGCGGAGGCGGCTTTTCAAACTTGGAAAAAACAACCCGCGGCACATCGGGTAAAACTCCAGCACGAAGCGGCTCGGTTGATGCGCTTATATAGCAATGAGGTAGCAGATATTTTAGCCAAAGAATTAGGACGCCCGTTGGCAGGGTGTGTGCATGAAATCAGCCGGAGTGCCGATTTGTTGGATTTTTACGCCGAAGAAGCCTTGCGGATGAAAGGCGAGATACCATTGCACAACATTGAAGGCGAAAAAGCCTTAGTGATTCGGCAGCCGATTGGGGTGGTAGTGGCCATTACGCCCTTCAATTACCCCATTACGTTGCTGTGTATGAAAATCGGGGCGGCTTTGCCTGTGGGGTGTACGGTGGTTGCCAAACCTTCCGAAGACACCCCTCTCTCGACTTTGCGTTTGGCCGAAATTTTCAAAGAAGCAGGTTATTCTGACGGCGTTCTAAATGTCATCACAGGCTATGGCTATGAGATAGGAAACGCCTTAATTGAGCATCCTGCTACGGCAAAAATTGCCTTTACGGGAGGAACCAACACGGGAAAAAGAATTGGGGCTTTGGCCGCCGCGCACAACAAACGGATAACGCTCGAATTGGGCGGTCAGTCGCCCGTGATTGTGTGTGAAGACGCCGATTTGTCGGTGGCTTGTCCAGCTATTGTAAAGCATGCTTTTGCCAATAGTGGGCAGTTTTGCTACCGCGTCAATCGAGTGTATATTCATCACAATATCTATGAGTTATTTATAGAAAAAATAACGGCATTGGCAAACCAGTTGAAAGTAGGTAGCCCATTCAGTAACTGCGATATGGGGCCGCTGGTTAATCAAAAAATATACCAAAATAGCGAACTTCAGGTGGCTGATTCGCTCGTAAAAGGTGCAATCGTAAAAACGGGCGGAAAGCGTCTAACGGGTGAAGGGTACGAGAAAGGCTGGTTTTTTCCACCCACGATTATCGCTGACACAAATCACTCGATGAAAATCATGACTGAAGAAACCTTTGGCCCAGTGATTGGCGTGATGCCTTTTCAGACCAACGAAGAGGCAATAAAGCTGGCCAATGATTCGGAATATGGTTTGGCGGCCTACGTTTTTTCGGAACAACTCGGTATTGGGCTACGTATGGCGGAAGAACTTGAAGCAGGGTCGGTATGGATCAATAATATTCATCGTTCGTATCAAGACGTGCCTTTTGGTGGCGTAAAACAAAGCGGAATCGGTCGTGAAAAAGGCCGCTACGGTTTGGAAGCTTATACCGAGTTAAAGACGATTTACTTAAACTATTAAACTCGGCACAGGGCTTGACTTATACTTGCAGCCGTAGCAAAAGTTTGAACGTAATGAAAGACACGGAAAAAGACTCTCCTTTTAGGGGATGGGGGGCTATTTGGCAGGAAGCAAAGCCGCATTTAAACGTCCGTTCCAACGATATTCATACGTTGGTTTCGACCGTTTTTGCGCAGCAACTGCTTGATTTTTACCCAGATGCCGATGCGGATATTGTACTGCCTGCGATTATTTTACACGATACGGGCTGGTCTAAAGTCCCGCAGGAAAAACTACTGCTGGCTTTTGGGCCAGGGGCAAAATACCCTGAAATTCAGCGGATGCACGAATTGGAAGGGGTCAAAGTAGCCCGCGAAATATTAGAAAGATTGGGCTTTGAAGAGGCGCATAGTAAACAGATTACCGACATCATTGACGGGCACG
>JBDHXS010000278.1:0-8603 GCA_039810845.1 Runella sp.
TTTTTTGAATTTATTTTTTAACGTGTTCGGTATTTGCCCCGAACAGCAGGAAAATAATCCTAAAATAACAACGCTAACTAATTACGCTAAAATCGCTGCTTAATTCGTAGCGAAGTATTGTCAATCTAATAAATCGCTTTAAGAGATTCTTTTGAGAGAGTTGCTAATTATAGCTTGATTTTCAAATCGACTTGATACATTTTTTTTTCAAGATCTTCATTTATTATGAGTGAGTGATGACCAGGATAAAGTAAATCAAGCCTTCTTTTTGTATTTGCCAGTCCGATTCCTCCACTCGCAGTAACAGCATCTTTATTTTGATGTATTTGATTAATTATTTTGAGTTCAAGAATGCCTTTTTGAGCACTCAATTCAATCGAAATAGAGGTTTTTTTCAGTGAACTTGTTCCATGTTTAAAGGCATTTTCAATAAAAGGAAGCAACAGCATGGGTGCAACCGAATACTCATGATCTGGCTTGGGCTCCTGAACTTCTAAGGTAGTATAGGTATGAAGACGCAATTTCATTAATTCAATATAGTCATTCATAAAACAAATCTCCTGACTTAATAATACTTTATCCAATAGCGTATCATACAATACATAACGCATCATACGGGAAAGTTTTAGGATGGCATCTCTGGATAAAGGAATATCTGAGTACGTCAAGGCGTAAATATTGTTGAGCGTATTGAAAAAAAAGTGAGGATTTATTTGAGCTTTTAGTAAGGCAAGTTCTGAGGTAATGTGTTGTTTTTCAATCATTTCGTGTTTTTTTGTGTCTGCTTGCCACCTTTGATTTATTGCAAAACCCGTACTCATAACCATGACCATAACAATAACCATAAACAGATGAACATCCAAGCTGTATATACTTTTTGTATTTTTAACTCCCCTTAAAGCTGCCATTTCTTCAGGCACATGAAGACTGATTTCTATAACTCTAGCCAGTACCAAATACAAAATAATAGCGCTGATAAGCCAAAGGATAAATAGCAACCTTTTGTCATTGATCAAAAATGTAGGTGCTATGTAATAGACAGTGAAATAAAAAATCCCAACCATCATAATAAAATTGATGAGCTGTTTTATCCAAAAAGAAGTGGGAGGGATCTTATCCCAAGTAAGTGGCGGGTAAAACAGCACAATAAATCCAAGAAGTAGCCACACTACTATGTGTACCAAAATAGTTAGGCCACTTGTTGTTTTCCCTAAATTCATAAGAATAAGTTGAGTTACAAGATTAATTGAATTAGGGTAAACCTCAAACTTATTCGACAGAAAGGTTATTTTTCCATTTGTAGCATACAACTTTATCGGGCAATAGATGGATAAAGAAATGATAGAGTATTTTGGATACGAGTTGTCGTTTTTGATTTGGGCATCATTGGCTTTTATACTAAAAAGGCATCCTTCTTCGCCTTTTGAAATACCTTGTCAGTATAGCTAGCTTTTTTCGGTAACAAAAAAGTTGACTGAAAATCCAGTCAACTTTTCAACACTTTCCTCTTTTTTACAAAGTCATTCTTTATTAGCTATACTAATAGGCATGTTCATAGACATAGAGCTTATCTTTCAATTCTTTACGTGCAATGTGAATACGATTTTTGACGGTTCCAATCGGAATCCGTAGCCGATCAGCAATTTCGTGGTATTTGAATCCCCGATAGTGCATCATAAAAGGCGTACGGTACGACTCTTCTAAAGTATTTACAGCTCCGTTGATATCATCCATAACAAAGGTTGAATATGCTTCGTTATCAGTACTACTTTCCAGCGAATTAATGTAATGAAAATTATCCGTGGAATCTATAAATGTGTTTTTTCTCACCATTCGTTGATAATTGGTGATGAAAGTGTTCTTCATAATTGTATATAACCATGCCTTCAAGTTGGTACCGTCGGCATATTTATCGCGATTGGTGAAAGCTTTCAAGAGTGTATCTTGTAATAAATCATTGGCATCTTCGCTGTCTTTGGTAAGACGCATTGCAAACGGCTTCAAAGACTTTGAAACTTTTGCGATATGGTAAGTGAATTCGATTGCAGTCATGGTTTGGTTTGTTGAAGTTGCTTTGTTTAATGTTTGACGTGTAAAATTAAACAAAATTTTGATACTTGTTTAAGGTTTTTGCATTTTTTTTACACAAACATGAATGTCTTAGCTGAGATATTTCAATAGTTTATGTCAAATTATAAAGTAATATTCTAATAAAAAACTATTTTTAGCCTATAAATACCACGAGTATCTTTAAAAAATACAATTTTTTAATTTGTTAAATTTAATTTCATTTTCATTCAACAAAGCCAAAAAATAATAACCTGTTTTAGTTTTGTTGAATAAATCTTAAACAAAAAATCATAGACGATAGAAGAATCCCAAAGGATTGGGATATATAAAACGGTAGCCTAAAGCATTCTGTAGTTTCTGAGAAGAGATAATTTTAAAAGATTTAGACTCCCCTTCTTTAAAGGTTGGGGGATCATAGCCAAAGGGGAGGCAACTTGTTAGATACACTTCTTGACGTGTAGGATGAAGTGGAGCGACCACATTGTAAGTTGTATTCCAAAGGTCAGGTGTTTGAAGAAAAGCTCTGATAACCCCGATGACATCATCACGGTGTATATAATTGACGGGTAGCTCACCTGTGGTCAATTCTTTTTTACCCGCCACATATTTTGCAGGAATACGTTCATAGCCCATCAAGCCTCCACAGCGAAGAATAAGTGTAAATTGAGGTAAATTTTGAATGAGTTGTTCCACTTCTACCAATGCGGGTGAGGCGGATTGATCTGGGTCAGTTATATCTTCCTCCTTTACTTCTCGATTAAGATCGGGATAAACCGACGTTGAGCTGATGTAAATGACCTGCTGTATGGAACTACTTTTAATTAAATTAACAAGGTGGCGAATCTGGGTAGGGTGAAAAGCTGTGCCAGCCTTTTCCAATCGCGGCGGAATATTGACAATCAATACGTCGCAATCCAACAGATAATCCCAGCCAATTCCCTTAGGTTCGGGCGTGAGTTGAAGCCATAGCGGTTCGATCCCTGCGTGCCGTAATTCACTCAATTTTTCTGGGCGAGTAGTACTTCCTTTGATTTTATAGCCTTGTTTTTCAAGAGATTGGGCCAAAGGGAAGCCCAACCATCCACATCCTAAAATGCTGATTTTCATGGTTTTTTAAATCTTAAAACGGCCCATTGATTGAGCGTTTTTTTGGTAACTAATTTCAAGTCGACTTCTTCCGCTTTTTGGACAATATCAGGAATATCAAACTCATAAAATCCACTCACTATCAGCACACCACCTGATTTAAGGAATTGGACGTAAATAGGAATCTCGCGCAGTAAAATATTACGGTTGATGTTAGCCAAAACAATATCATAAGTGCCAGCAGGACAATCCTCAATAGTACCTTGAAAAACGGTAATATGCTTACAGCCGTTTAGCTCTGCATTTTCAACTGCATTTAGGTACGCCCATTCTTCAATGTCGAAGGCTGTCAGTCGATTAGCTCCTAACATCTCGGCCAAAATCGCCAAAATTCCTGTACCACTTCCAACATCTAAGACCGATTTTTCGTGGTGGTCAAGCAAAAGCTGTTGTTCCATTACCAAGGAGGTCGTTTCATGGTGACCTGTACCAAATGACATTTTGGGGTCAATGACGATATCATAGCGAAAGGCAGGGGCGGGGGCATGATAGGAAGCGCGAACCCGAATCTGTCCAGCCACTTCGATGGGTTGGTAATTTCTTTCCCATTCTTCGTTCCAATTTTTGGTTTCTAACTGCTCGTACACAAACGTAATCGGGGTCAAATGTTGATAATCGTCCACTATTTGTTGGAGTTTCGCCAAATCAAAATCAGTTTCGGTAATATACGCAGAAAGTCCCTCGTCGGTTTCTACAAAAGATTCATAACCGATTTGGCCCAGTTCAGCCATGAGAATTTCGTTAAAGTCGGGGTTTAGCGTCAAACGCGTTTCAAAGTAATTGGTAGGCATAAATCAGTTTACAGTTTTGCGGTTCATAGTTCAGAAAGAGTGAGCCTTTTGCTTGTACAGCAAAGGTACGCCCAATCTATTTTTAAATTACATTTGCACAAACCATTCATGACCGATGTTTTACGTTTCTGCCACACAATTACCTTTTGAGCAATTGCCTCCAACTTTTGAGGGTGAATTGTATTTTGACAATTCACCCCAACACCAAGCCATACGAAAACTTTATGCTACTGATGCCTCAGTTTATCAGGAATTGCCAGTGGCAGTGGCATTGCCGCGTACAATACTAGACATTCAGAAACTAATTCACTTTGCTACGGAGCATAATGTTACTCTTATACCAAGAGCGGCAGGAACTTCATTGGCAGGTCAAGTGGTAGGAAACGGAATCGTAACTGATATTTCTAAATATTTTGATAAAATTCTGGAAATCAACGTAGAAGAGCATTGGGTTCGGGTTCAGCCAGGTGTCATACGTGATGACCTTAACTTTGTTTTGAGACCTTACGGGTTGATGTTTGGTCCTGAAACTTCCACTGCTAATCGCGCCATGATTGGAGGTATGATTGGGAATAATTCCTGTGGACTTCATTCGATTAGTTGGGGAACTACGCGCGATCATTTGTTGGAAGTGAAAGCGTTGTTGAGCGATGGAAATGAAGTAGAATTCGGCCCCCTATCCCCCAGTGGGGGAATTGATTCTTCCCCTACTGGGAGACAAGGGGCTATTTATAATAAAATTTTTGAAATTCTTTCTAATCCAGACAATCAGAGTAGAATTCGGGAAAACTTCCCCAAAAAAACAGTCACTCGCCGCAATACAGGGTACGCTTTAGATGCCCTGTTGCATTCAGCCCCCTTCGGGACGGTACGCCGCGCGGGTACGGGGGCTTTCAATTTATCGAAACTCATCGCTGGTTCGGAAGGTACGCTCTGTTTTATTACCGAAGCCAAACTTAATCTCTTGCCACTCCCTCCTGCGGAGTTAGGGTTGCTTTGTATTCATTGCACCTCTCTTCACGAATCCCTTTTGGCCAATGCAGTTGCTATGAAATACCAGCCGTTGGCATCGGAGTTGGTGGATAAATACATCATGGATTTTACTAAAGAGCACAATGAATACCGCCACAATCGCTTTTTTATCGAGGGTGATCCAGCGGCAATGTTGATGGTGGAATTTGGAGCCAAAACCCGCGCCGAAGTGGAAGAGATGGCTCTTGCCCTTGTCACTGATTTGAAAACGCACAGCCTTGGTTATGCTTATCCGTTGTTATTTGGTGATGAGTCAAAAAAAGCGTGGGATGTACGTAAGGCAGGGTTGGGACTGATACGAAATTTGCCTGGCGATACTCAGCCAGTTAACCTGATTGAAGACTGTGCGGTGGCGGTAGAAGATTTGCCTGACTATATTGCTGATTTAGAGAAAGTTCTTGAAAAACACAAGGTACATGCTTCCTATTATGCACACGCAGGAGCGGGAGAGTTGCATGTAGAACCGATGGTTAATTTAAAGACTTCGGAAGGGAAAACGACATTTCGGGCTATTTTGGCAGATACAGCCGTTTTGCTAAAAAAATACAATGGTTCTCTCTCGGGCGAGCACGGCGATGGACGCCTGCGCGGTGAGTTTATTCCCTTTATGATGGGAGAAGAAGTCTATGCATTATTTCGGGAAGTGAAAAATATTTTTGACCCCAAAGGAATATTCAATCGGGGCAAAATTGTGGATACACCCCCAATGAATGAGTTTTTGCGCTATCAGCCAGACCAAGTTACACCTAAAATTGAGACTGTTTTTGATTTTTCCCGACAGGAAAGTATCCTGCGTTTAGCCGAAAAATGCAGTGGATCAGGCGATTGTCGCAAAACCCAAGTGACGGGCGGAACCATGTGTCCCAGCTACATGGCTACGCGTCGTGAAAGAGATACTACTCGCGCTCGGGCAAATATGTTGAGACATTTTTATACCGAATCAACCACCGCTCCGACCAACACAGAAGAAACCAAGGAAATCTTAGATTTATGCTTGTCGTGCAAAGGCTGCAAGTCAGAATGTCCGTCGAGTGTAGATATTTCTAAAATGAAAGCGGAGTTTTTGCAAAGCTATTATGACAAAAACGGAGTTCCTTTTCGGTCGCGTTTGATTGCCAATTTTTCTCAACAAATGCGCTTGGCTGCCATTGCACCTTGGGTTTATAATTTGGTTTTCGGAAATGAGTCGCTTCGCCGAATTGCCAACAAAATCGTCGGTTTTCACCCCGACAGAACCATGCCGATGTTGCATAAAACAACATTGAAGGAGTGGGCAAAGGGTAAAGGGCAAAGGGCAAAGGGCAATGTAGCACCTCCCCAGGCCCAATTCCCTATATTCCACTCAAGAGTTTATCTATTCTGTGATGAATTTACCAACTACAACGATGTAGAAATCGGTCAAAAAGCCATTTTGCTTTTGGAGAAACTCGGCTATGAAGTAATTATTCCTGAGCATACCGAGAGTGGTCGCACCTATCTTTCTAAAGGTTTGGTTAAAGAAGCCAAGAAAATTGCAATTCAAAACGTAGAGATGTTGAAAGATATTATTTCAGACGAAACACCACTTATCGGTATTGAACCTTCGGCCATTCTGACTTTCCGTGATGAATATCTTGATTTGGTGCCAGCAGATATGCAAATAGAAGCGCAAAAATTAGCCCAAAACGCATTACAATTTGATGAATTCATTGCTCGGGAAATAGATGCTAAGAGAGTCAGCAGTTCACAGTTTACAGCTGATAGCAAGAAAATTAAGTTGCATGGGCATTGTCATCAAAAAGCGTTGGCTTCGTTAGCTCCAACCAAGAAAATGTTGTCATTGCCTCAAAACTACAACGTACAACTAATTCCCTCAGGCTGTTGTGGGATGGCGGGTTCATTTGGGTACGAGCGCGAGCACTACGAACTCTCGATGCAGGTGGGTGAACTCGTTCTTTTTCCGACGGTGCGGCAGCAGCCCGAAGAAGTGATTATTGCTGCGCCAGGCACCAGTTGCCGTCACCAAATCAAAGATGGAACAGGACGCAAAGCAAAACATCCGATTGAAATTTTATGGGAAGCATTGATCGTATAAATCTATAACGTTGGTAAAGACAAAGAAATGAAACGAAACGAGAAGTAAAACACGAATAGTACTGACATAGGGTTGTCAGTAAGAGGTTGTTTCTTTGCTATATAAACTAAAAAAAGAAAGAATATGAGCAATCAATTAGCCCTGAAAACATCTACGGTTATTAATGCCTCCGTTTCTAAAGTATGGGATGCACTTACCAATCCCGAAGTAGTGAAAGAGTACTTTTTTGGTACCAATTTAATCACAAATTGGGAAGAAGGAGGCCCGATTCGGTTTACGGGCGTATGGGACGGCGTTGCCTACGAAGACAAAGGTACAGTATTGAAGTTTGAACCTGAGCACTATCTATCTTATAACTATTGGAGTTCGTTTAGCGGTACGGAAGATATTCCTGAAAACTACGCTAACATTGAATACATTGTAGCATCGGTTGATGGTGGTACGCAAGTAACTGTAACACAAGATAACCTAAAAGACGAAGTAGCTCTGGCTCATTCGGAAAACAACTGGCAAATGCTATTTGAAGAAATGCGAAAATTAATAGAAAAGTAGTAATTTGTAGCATGATTTCTTTTAAAGCAATATTGCAGAAGTTTGATAAAAAAGGCGAAAAAACGGGTTGGACTTATTTTGAAATCCCAGTTGATATAGCCAATCAAATCAACCCAAATGTGCGTACTTCTTATCGGGTCAAAGGCAGCTTAGATGCGTTTCCACTCAAGTTAGTAGCACTCATTCCCATGGGCGACGGAGGGTTTATTATTCCTGTAAATGCAGAGATGCGCCGTGGAATTTGTAAGAAGGAAGGTGCAACAATTCAGGTAGAACTCGAAATAGATACTGATCCGCTACCGCAATCGGCTGATTTGTTGGCTTGTTTGGAAGACGAACCTAAAGCCTTGGCTTATTTCAATAAGCTTCCAGTAAGTCATCAAAACTATTACAGCAAGTGGATTGAATCTGCCAAAACGATAGAAACCAAGACCAAGCGCATCAGTATGACCATTAGGGGTATGGCAATGGGGTTGGATTACGGTCAAACGTTGCGTTATTTTCGAGATTTGGAAAAATAAAAAGCAAAGCATAATGCCTAGAAAGATTAAATAATAAGAACTTTTAAATAGAGGGAAGACCTCGCTAATTGGGAGAAACATCGACCTGTCTAACCGAAAACAAGGACAGAAGCCTCGAGAAGCAAGAAGTTTTCAATGACAGCTTCGGATGTGCTGGGAAATTTAGGAGGGAATTGGCAATGATGTCAATATTTACTCATGTTAAGTATAAATCATTTCGATTACAGTTAATTATTCATAATAATATTCCATGAAACCCGCGAATTCAAAAAAGATCTCCAAGATGGCACTCGAGAACTTTAAAAACCTCCACCGACTGAAGAACTCTCATTTCAACCTTTCTCACATCGATGAGTCCAGAAGCGATTTGATTAACTCTGTTTCCAACTCATCCATTATTTGCTCATCCTCCCAAAC
>JBDHXS010000279.1:0-8578 GCA_039810845.1 Runella sp.
GGTGATCAATCGCATCTATTTCAATGCGAATCTCTGTCATATTTTCACATTCTTCAGGGAGTTTCATCTTGTTTTTCGTCTGTTTCTTAGGCCAATTATTACATTTTTTTGTACAAAAAAATAAGGAATGTTGCTAGCTTCTCAAAAACATCTACTCCTCAAATAGAGTTAACTATTGAGAAAACAATCCAACTTTATTTTGAAAACAATCATCATTGGCGCAGGTATGACGGGACTTTCGGCGGCTCGTGTATTAACTAAAAAAGGCCACGACATTATCGTTTTAGACAAAGGGCGAGGTATAGGCGGGCGTATGTCAACCCGTACCCTTGAACAAGCCAAAGCCGATCACGGCGCCCAGTATTTTTCCGCCAAATCGCCTGAATTTAAGATATTTGTCAAAGAGTTAGTTTCAAATAATATTGCTAAAGAATGGCACTTGGCTCAACGAGAAAACATTCGTTATATAGGAACTAAGGGAATGAATTCGATCCCTAAAAAATTGGCCGAAAGCCTCAATGTGAAGGTAAATGAAAAGGTAGTAACGATAATCGGAAACACAGTCAAAACAGAATCAGGCATTACTTACTACTTTGATAATTTAATCATCACTATCCCAGTTCCCCAAATGGCTGAGCTTTTTGCAAATTCAAAAATAACTCCTACCCAAAATGACCAAGTCGTATTGAGTAGCATTAAATACGAACCTTGCATAGCTGTTATGGCTGTTTTGAAACAACCCACTACTATTCCAAACGGAGGAATTATCCTAGAGAATCAACCCGTAGCATGGATTGCAGATAATTTCCAGAAAGGTATTTCCCCCCTTCCATCGGTCACACTTCATGCCTCAGCTGACTACAGCCAAAATCGTTTAGAAAATGATTTACAACTTGTTTCAAAAGAGATGTTAGCTTCTGTTAGCCAATACATTCCTAATGAAACCATTATTTCTTCGCAAGTACACCGTTGGCGGTATAGCCTTGCCAGCAAGCGTTATGTAGCCCCTTTTTATCGGCTCGAAAATCACCCTATCTACTTAGCAGGCGATGGTTTTGGCCTCGGCAATGTAGAAGGAGCTTTTTTATCAGGTTACAAAGTCGGTACTATAATCTCATAAAAAAGGGCTGCATTTCCACAGCCCTTGACTTTTAAATCAATCGCTTATCTTTTACATCAAATATTTCAACTTCACTACTTCTTTTTCGTTCAGAAAACGCCATTTTCCACGGGGAAGCTCTTTTTTGGTCAAGCCGCCATATACGGTACGATCAAGCTTAAGGACTTCATAACCGAGGCTTTCAAATATCCGACGCACAATGCGATTGCGTCCACTGTGAATTTCAATACCTACAACCATCGCATCGGGAGTGACCAAAGCCAAATCGTCGGGTTTAATAAAACCATCCTCCAACTCTAACCCTTCTTTGATTTTTTCAAAATCTTCGGTCGTAATAGGTTTTTCTAATTCGACTTGGTAAATCTTATGAACTTCGTTGGAAGGGTGCATGAGTTTTTCGGCCAATTCACCATCGTTGGTCAACAGCAAAAGCCCCGTAGTGTTGCGGTCTAAACGCCCTACAGGATAGACACGCTCTTTGCAAGCCCCTGCAATAAGCTCCATCACGGTATGACGTCCTTCGGGATCGTCGGTAGTTGTGATGTAATCTTTGGGTTTATTCACAAGGATATAGACCATCTTTTCAGGATTCAATACCCGGTTGCCGTATTTTACCACTTCGCCAGGATTTACTTTATATCCCAACTCATTAACAACCTGCCCATTGACCGTGATTTGCCCTGCCTCAATGAGTTCATCGGCTTCGCGGCGTGAGCATAACCCTGCATTAGCAATGTATTTATTGAGGCGAATTGTGTCGTCATCTGATTTCTTCGCATCATACTTTGCTTTCTTAGCATATCTTTCTTCTGCCTGACGCAAATCATAACGAGGTGCTTCTATAAAATCACCTACACGACGACGTTCTCCATCTTCTGCACGATTACGTTTTTCTTTCTCATCCGATTGGCCATCGTGACGAGGCAGCTTCTCAAATGGCTTGTCAAAGCTGCGTTTTTCGCGGTCGAAAGATTTATCAAATGATGGTTTTTCGCTACGTTTTTCAAATGGCTTGTCAAAAGACTTCTTAAAAACGGGTTTATCACCACGCTCTGGTCGTTCTTCACGTTTGTCAAATGGTTTGTCAAAACTACGTTTTTCGCCAAACGGCTTATCATACGGCTTTTTGAAAGCAGGCTTGTCGCCACGATCTGGGCGGTCACCACGTTTTTCAAACGGCTTGTCATACGACTTCTTAAAAACGGGTTTATCGCCACGTTCTGGGCGTTCTTCACGTTTGTCAAAACTACGTTTTTCGCCAAACGGCTTATCATACGGCTTTTTGAAAGCAGGCTTATCGCCACGATCTGGGCGGTCACCACGTTTTTCAAACGGCTTATCAAAACTCTTTTCGCCGCGTGGCTTGAATTCTGATTTTTTCTCGAAGGGTTTCTCAAATGATTTTTTAAAAGAAGGCTTATCGCTGCGCTCTGGGCGGTCGCCACGTCTTTCAAATGGCTTGTCAAAGTTGCGCTTTTCGCGTTCGAAGGGCTTATCAGCACTTTTCTCAATACGTGTTCTGGGTCTTTTTTTATCCGATGTTTTATGATTTTTTTCGGATGTTTTCTCTATTTCTGGTTTTTTGTACTTACTGTAAAAAGGCTCGTTACCCGGATTTTTATTGTCTTTTTTCATTGGGCTTGCAGTATCACTACTGTAAAGTTTATATTAAATAAATGATTATTTGGCAAATTCTAAAAATCACCAAATCACCTGATAATCAGGACTACAAAGGTACGAAATTTTAGGATAAGATGATTTTTTAAAGAAATATATCTCAAAAAAATGATTTTAGACGTTTAATCAACAATCCATCCTATTAACTCTTTTTGCCGTGATTTTAGACCGTGTACCCTTCAAACCCCTTTGGGCGCCATCTCGTGCGTTTGTGGAGCAATCCAACCTTAAAAAGTTTCAAAATTGGTTATTTGTCAAAAAAGGGATCTATTTTCGAGACTACTACGACTTATGGGATTGGTCAGTTACCGACTTAGAAGATTTCTGGGAAAGTATTTGGCAGTTCTGTGACGTAAAGTCACACAGTGTGTATTGGGATGTGCTAATTAACCCTAAAAAAGACTTCACTGGCACGCAATGGTTTACGGGGGCAACAGTTAGCTACGCCGAGCATATTTTTCGTCATAAAAATGCTAATCGGCCAGCACTTCTGTACCAATCAGAACAAGAGCCATTGCGCGAAATTTCTTGGAGAGAACTTGAAAAGCAAGTAGCTGCTTTAGCTGCTTACTTACGACAATCAGGTGTGGGTACGGGTGATAAAGTAGCCGCCATGCTGCCTAATAGCCCACATGCCGTCGCTGCTTTTTTGGCCACCAATTCGGTAGGAGCTACCTGGTCAATTTGTTCTCCCGAAATGAACACCTCAGACATTTTAGATAGATTCCAGCCAATTGCCCCTAAAGTTTTGTTTGCCGCCGACGGTTATATTCAAAACGGCAAATCATTTGACAAGTTAGCTATCGTAAAAGAGCTAACGGGCAAATTACCAACGCTGAAAAAGACCGTCTTAATTCCTTATATTGCTACAGCTGCACAACTTCCCAAAACGGACAATTGGCCAGAAATCTTAAAAACCTCTGCTAATTCGTTGGAATTTACCCCTGTACCATTTGAGCACCCTTTGTGGATTTTGTACAAAACAGAATTAAATGGCAAACTCAAAGCCATTACTCACAGTGTAGGAGGATGTTTGCTCGAACACCTCAAAATGCTAAACATCCATCAGAATATCAAACCTGGAGAGCGTTTATTTTGGCAGGGGAATACCAATAGTATGATGTGGAATTTTTCCGTATCATCCATGTTAGTCGGTGGCATTCCTGTTTTTTACGAAGGCGCGCCAAGTCATCCAAACATAAATGTATTTTGGGATATTGTAGAAAAAGCCAAAGTCAATCATTTTGGAGAAAACACCGCTTATTTTGCAGCGTGCATGAATAAAAACTTAACACTGCAAGGCTATAAATTTAGCCATTTGCAGAGCATCAGTTCCGCAGATGGAACTTTGTCCCCCGAAGGGTTTGAATGGATTTATCAGAAAGTAAAAAAGGACATCTGGCTAATTTCACTCCATAGTGACATCAATATCGGTAGCGGTTTGGCAGGAGGATCCCCTACCCTTCCCGTTTATTCTGGCGAGCCACAGTGCCGTTTTTTAGGCTGTAAGTTAGAAAGTTACGACAAAAACGACAATCTAATTAGCAATGGGCTGGAAAAAATAACCTTCTCCCAGCCTATGCCTTCTATGCCGCTTTAGTCTACCCAATCAGCAATGTACAAATTCGTATCGCGCGAACCTGGGGCATTGTTGCGGTTGGAACTAAAAATTAGCTTTTTTCCATCATGTGAAAACATAGGAAAAGCGTTAAAAATACTGTTGTTTGTAACGCGCTCTATCCCTGTTCCGTCCAAATTAATCATATACAACTGAAAATCATAGCCCCGTTGTGAATGATGGTTGGATGAAAAGATAATTTTGTCGCCTTTGGGGGTAAAGTAAGGAGCCCAGTTGGCCTTACCCAGTTTAGTCACTTGTTTCAAATCCGACCCATCTACATTACATGTATAAATCTCCATGTCGGTAGGAGCCACAAGCCCCATGGAAAGTAGTTTTTTATATTCGGCCACTTCTTCCTCCGTTTTGGGGCGTGAAGCGCGAAAAACCAATTTTTTACCATCGGGGGAGAAAAATGCCCCACCATCGTACCCCAACTGATTCGTGATTTGTTTTACGTTCTTTCCGTCAATATCCATAATGTACAAGTCAAGGTCGCCGTTGCGGGTCGAAGTGAAAACAATTTTGTCCCCTTTAGGCGAAATCGTCGCTTCGGCATCATAGCCTTTTTCGGTTGTTAATTGTTTGACTATTTTCCCTTTCAAATCCGAAACAAAAATATCGTAGGTATCATAAACCGCCCAAAGGTATTTGTTCAAATAAGGCTTCACAGGAGGAGGACACGAATCATTGGCCAAGTGCGTACTTCCAAACAGAATGTGTTTGCCATCGGGCATAAAATACGAACAAGTCGTACGACCTTTTCCTGTACTGATGAATTGAGGACGTTCATCAGGGTTTTTCAAACCTTGGTTCACATCCAAATAAAAAATCTGATCACATTGCAATCCCCACTTAGGATTGTTGGATTGAAAGCTGACATATTTATCATTAAAACTAAAATAGGCCTCGGCATTATCCCCACCGAAGGTAAGTTGTTTGATATTTTTAAGATGCTTTTCTTCATTGTTTTGCGAAAAAGCGAATGTTGATACAAGCGTAAATGAGAAAAGGCAAATGAGCAAACGATTGACTTTCATTTTTTTATAGGTATTGTTTATTTGCAAAGAACGTAATAGAAGTACTAAGTTCGCAAAGATTATAAGGGATTTTTATGTCGTAGGTTACAATTTGGCAATCATAGCTGTTGATTTGATACCTCAACCAAGACCTAATAAAAAATAAATAATTTTTATTGTTTGTATTTAATCTAAATAAGCTAATTTTGCGTTTGTATTAGAAACATTAAATCTGCAATGACTCCCAACGAAGTTTCGACTTGCTCTCTTTTTGATACCGAAGAAAAGTTTTTTATTACCAATTCATTCATAGGCTGTGCCTTTGCTTGTGATCTCAAAAAATGTTGCAAAGCCTACAAAAAGAAAGGAAAGCACTGTAAAAAGTGCCCTAAAAAGAATGATTAAATCTTTGAAAATCATATAGATTTTCAAGTCTTCAAACTCAAATTTACAACTTTCTTGCTGATCTTACCTGTATCTCCGAGCCTTCGGCCAATAGTACTGAGTCGGGTTTTTGAGAGGACAAAAAACCAAAAGCTGCGCCATATACAGCTTCAAAATCAACGTCAATTGTATAATTTTTTATAGGATATACTTGCCAACGCGGGTGTTCAACACCATATTCGGAAGTCATCGTTGGGCTGTAAGCGGTGTATCCCCAATAATGCTCTGTGATAAATTCTTCTTTGCTACCCACGAGCATTTCTTCAGCCACACTATCAGCCACTACTTCAAAACGATTCCAGCCCTTGTGTTTCCATTCATAACTTACAGATAATTGCTTCTCAGAATGTTGCCAATTGTATCTCATCGGCATAGTGACATATGGCTCATGATAAACGAGATTAGCAATCCAACTTACGGCGGGTTTTGGTACAATTTCTTTAATGAAGGTAGTACCTCGTTTCCAATTTCCTTGTTCGTCGCAATAGCGTACGTAAAACCGCAGATTTACTTCTTCAAAAGACTTGTGAAATGGGATAGGAATACCCTTTAATCGCACATTATCAAACAGAAAGCCTACCAAACTTACGTAGCAGACGCCATTCCATAAGTCCAATTCTGTATGTTTTGGCACAAAGGATTTCAGCAAATCAGAAGATACTGCATAGTTGGCCATCGCCAATTTGCGCCATTCGGCAGTGAGGAAGGAGGCAAGCATTTTGAGCAAATTTTAAATAAATGACTACGATGTGTATAAAGTAACATCAAAACTCTATATTTGGCTATATTTCTAAACCAATTCTTCAACTTTTATGAAAAAACAATACCTGCTCCTTGCAACAGGACTGGCATTTTATGCTTGTCAGCCCACCCAAGAACCAATCGTTACGGAACCTGTCCAACCCATGTCGGTCGAAGCAATTGACAATTTCATCAATAAAAAGCTTCAAGAACAGGGTAAATTTTTTTGGGAATCAGCTTCCAACGAAATGGTTTGGAGTGCCCTCAAACGTTCAGACCATGTCCTTTCAGTAGGTTTTAAGCCCGAAAAAATGGATAAAGACCTGAGTAAAACTATTCATCAAATTGACTTGACTCGACAAGAGTGGGCAAGTGCGAAAGAACGAGTGCTGGAGTTGATTTTTGACGAAGAACGCAGTACCAATCCTGATCTGAAACGAGAAGAGCTTTTAGTATTTGAAGAAGATGTATTACCAGTGATAAGTGTAAAAGTTCACAATCTCAGTACGCTAAAAAAACTTAGAGCTTCGGGCTTTGTACGTTACGCCGAACCTATGGGTTATGAACCCAATAATGCCAGTAGTCGTGCCAAAGTGGCCGCTGGAAGTGGTTGTGGGGGCTACAATGCCGCCAATAATTTAGTGGCGGGTGTAGATTACAACAATACATCGCCCAGTGCTAAAACGTCTTGGCACCATACCTTCCATGGAGTAGCGCAAGCATGGACTAAAAGTACGGGTGCAGGAGTAAAAATCTTGGTCATAGATACAGGAGCGAGCCCCACCCAAGACAACCTCGGCTCCGCCTTCAATCAAGGTTCTTCATCGGGCCGAACTATTGAAAAAATTGTAAAACTACCCAAAGCTTGGCCATGGTCTGCCGCCGAAACGCCCAACGATGATTGTGGACACGGTACCACCATGGCCGGCGTAGCTGCCGCCCCACGCGGAACCGACGGGCAAGCGACGGGGATTGCTTACAATGCGAGTTTGGTCACTTGTCGTTCAGTAGCCGACGTCATGATTGACGAATCACGCGAGGTGAAAGGTGTATCAGACGCACTTATTTTAGCTGGAGATCGTGCTGATATTAAAATAGTTAGTATGTCATTGGGGCGTATCACTTCATCATCGCAATTGTCAGACGCGGTAAAATATGCTTATAACAAAGGTAAATTGATATTCTGTGCTGCGGGTACCTCTTTCGGCTGGTCAGCAGGCTGGTGGGGTGTGATTTTTCCTGCTTGGATGCCTGAAGTGCAAGCCGTAACTGGGGTAAAAGATTTGGCCAACGACGTAGCCTGTGACGATTGTCACAAAGGAAGTGAAGTAGATTTTGTGGTGGTGATGGAGCGTAGTACTACTGGTCGTCATGTACTTACATTACCCACAGAAAATAGCAATACACCTGCGACGGTGGGAGGCTCTTCTGCCTCTACTTCTTCGATGGCGGGCATGGCGGCCTTGGTATGGTCTCGCTTCCCGTCGCTTACCCGCGACCAAGTAGTGAGCAAATTGGCCTCATCGGCAAGTTATTACCCCAGTCGTAACAGTAATTTTGGCTGGGGACGAGTGAATGTAGATGCAGCTACAAATAGCGGAATTTAGGTAATTTCTCAACTGAAAGAGCTGCCAGATTCTGAAAAATCGGCAGCTCTTTTTATTTAATATATTCCAAAATATCTCCTGGCTGGCAATCAAGAGCTTTACAGATAGCTGCCAGCGTATCAAATCGAACACCCTTTGCCTTTCCTGTCTTCAAAATTGACAAGTTGACGTTCGTCACCCCTACCTGTTGGGCCAATTCATTGAGTGACATTTTTCGTTTGGCCATCATTACATCTAAGTTTACGACAATGGGCATGATTAGATAAATGATTCGTTTTCAGATTTTACGGCAATGGCTTTTTGAATAAAACTTGCAAGAATGAAGGTCAGCAAAGCCAGAAATAACGAAAGT
>JBDHXS010000280.1:0-8560 GCA_039810845.1 Runella sp.
ATAGTGGGCTTTGCCATTGGTACGAAAACGCAACAGTGCTAAGTCGTGTTTGGCATGGTAGGTGACATCAATGTGAGTGAGGTTATCAAAACAATTAATGAAATCCATTTTTTGCGTAATTACAGATCCCAACGATAAGCCAAATTGCTGTTCGAGCCGCTTTAAATGGTGTTTTTGCTGGGAATCACGCATAAATTTACGGTATTCGGCCATAAAACGATTATAGTTCTGCTGTACTGCGCCTGAGTTGACAATGATTTCGGCGACGTGTCGGCAAGTAATGGCATAGCCGTCTTCGTTTACAAAAAACAAAGTGGCGGCTCCAGGCAAGATATCGGATTGGTGATAAAGACGAGTAATAATGTGAACAGGTCGGGTAAATTCGCTTACGCGCTCAATGGCTTCGACAAACATTCTTTTTTAGGGATTGGTGATAGTTGTTAAATGATAGTACAATTCTTATACCACAAAGCAAAAACCATGAAGAAAACTATCTATAAGCTGCCAAATTGACAATAGCATAAAAACCGTATTGTGCCTAATTATGCATATCGCTGGGTTTTCGAGCTTTTATATACATTTGTAAAAAAATATACTTCTGCAATGAAACGCCTTTCCCTTCGTCTTTATTTAATATTTTTTACGGTGACAATTGTTCCGATATATTCGACATTTGCACAACAACCCATCACACCTCCATTTCTCCAAAACCCCAACCAACGCTGGATAGATTCCGTTTTTAATAGACTCACTCCGGATGAACGTATTGCGCAGTTGATTATGGTAGCGGCTCACGGGTATCCTACCAATCCGAAACGGGTGATTATTGATACAACCTTTTCTAATCCACGTGTGGTGGCGCAGTACATCCGAGATTACAAAGTAGGCGGAGTGATTTTCTTTCAGGGTGGTCCCGTGCAGCAAGCCCAACTCACCAACTATTATCAGTCTATCTCTAAAGTACCGTTATTGGTAGCGATGGATTCGGAGTGGGGCCTGGCCATGCGCCTCGATAGTGCCGTTCGGTTTCCTTACCAAATGACACTGGGAGCGATTCAGGGCAATGACGAACTGATTTATAAAATGGGAAAACTACTGGCGGCGCAAAAAAAACGCTTGGGGGTGCATATCAACTTTGCTCCGTCGGTGGACGTCAACAACAACGCCAACAACCCCGTCATCAACTTCCGTTCTTTTGGCGAAAATCCGCAGAAAGTTTATGAAAAAAGCTATGCTTACATGAAAGGAATGCAGGATGGGGGCATTTTGAGTTCGCTCAAACACTTTCCTGGGCACGGCGACACGGGGACCGACTCGCATTTTGAGTTACCCATTATTCCTTACAATCGAGCGCGGTTAGATTCGGTCGAATTGTACCCTTTTCGTAAGCTTATTGAACAAGGAGCCGATGGTGTCATGATGGCGCATTTGGCTATTCCCGTGTTGGACACCGCCAAAAATGTACCTTCGACACTCTCAAAACCTATCGTAACGGGGGTGCTTCGCGACCAACTCAAGTTCAACGGACTCATTTATTCAGATGCCATGAACATGAAAGGCCTTACCAAGTACTTCCCCAATGGCCTCGGTGATGCCAAAGGCTTAGAAGCAGGAATGGATGTGTTGGAGTTTAGCCCCGATGTGCCCGCCGCTATTGCTCAAATCAAAAGAGCCGTGGCTGAGGGGCGAATCACCCAGGCCGAAATAGATGCACGGGTCAAGAAAGTATTGGCGGCCAAAGCGTGGGTAGGTTTGGCGCAATTTAAACCCATCGAAACGCAAAACTTGATTGCTGATATTAACGATAAACAGTCGGAATTAATCAATCGTCAATTGACCGAAAACGCCTTGACCGTTTTGAAAAACGACAACAACGTACTGCCCATCAAAGATTTAGACAAAATTAGTATTGCTTCTATTTCATTGACCGATGCTCCCGCTGTAACTACAACCACCAAAGATGGGGTGATTGCCCTTGGTACGCGCAACGAAACCGCTTTCACAGGCGACCTGACCACTTTTCAAAAAACGCTCTCGCTCTATACCAGCATTGACCACTTTGTAGTACACCCCAAAACCCCCGATAGTATTCAAAATCGTATTCGTACAGCCCTCAAAAGTTATGATATTGTGCTGGTAGGGGCGCATTTAAACAACATTCGGCCAGGTACAAACTATGGAATTACGCCTACCACTGCTGCTTGGATAAAAGACCTTGCCAACAACGGAAATGCGGTGATTACTGTATTTGGGAACGTTTATTCGATCAACAAACTCGCAGATGTTGCCAAAGCAAAAGCCTTGGTGATGGCTTACCAATTGACCCCTTTTACGGAAGAACTTTCGGCGCAGCTGTTGTTTGGAGCGATTGCTGCCAAGGGCAAACTCCCTGTGACAGTCAATGCTCAATTTAAGTACGGTACAGGTATCGAAACGCCCGCTATTGGCCGTCTCAAATACACCATTCCCGAAGAAGTGGGCTTGGATAGTAAATGGTTATCGTTCAAAATTGACTCTATTGCCAACAACGCCATTGCTCAAAAAGCTACCCCCACTATGGTAGTGCAGTTGGCAAAAGATGGAAAGGTATTTTATAGGAAAAGTTACGGTCCCCCTGCCGCAACGGCGGACCGCCCCAATGGGGGTGTAATGGTAACTCCCCCATTGGGGACTGGGGGGCTATACGACCTCGCCTCTGTCACCAAAATAGCCGCTTCTACGCTTGCGTTGGCGCGTTTGCACAGCGAAGGCAAGTTCAACTTAGATGCTACTATGAAAGAGTATTTGCCTTTTTTGAAAAAATCGAACAAGGCAGATTTGGTCTGGCGGCAAGTGCTTACTCACCAAGCGGGACTCAAGGCGTTTATTCCTTTCTGGCGCGATTGCCGCAACGCCGATGGCACTTGGAAACGCCGCACTTTCCGCTGGGGGAAAGTGCCACACGGGGCTTACACGGTGCAAATCACTGACAGCCTATGGCTTCACAAAAAATACTATAAAAAGCTTTTTGCTGCCCTTCGAAACTCGCCGCTGAACGAAAAGAAAGCGGGCGACGCACCGCAATATGTGTATTCCGACTTGTCGTTTATGCTTTATCCGCAAGTGGTCAAAAACCTTACAGGACAAGATTTCGAGGAATATTTGAAGTCAAATATCTATCGTAAAATAGGAGCAAACTCACTGACCATGAATCCACTGCGTTTTTATGATTTGAGCCAAATTGCTCCCACCGAGCGTGATACGTTTTTCCGCCAAACGTTAGTACACGGCCGCGTACACGATGAGGGGGCGGCTATGCTCAACGGCGTCAGCGGTCACGCGGGGCTGTTCGGTAATGCCAACGATTTGATGAAAGTCACCCAACTTTTCCTTCAAAAAGGCAGCTACGGTGGCGAGTCGTTTGTTTCCGAAAACACCATGAACGAGTTTACGCGTTATCAGTTTGATAACTCGCGCCGCGGGATTGGTTTCGACAAACCCGCCCGTCCCTACAACGGCAACGCTCCCAAAAGTGCCAGCCCACAGAGCTATGGACATACGGGTTTTACGGGTATTATGATTTGGAACGACCCTGCCTATAACCTCAACTACGTTTTTCTATCCAACCGCGTGTATCCCACCCGCGACAACAACAAACTCAGCACCCTCAATGTCCGCACGGCCATTATGCAAGTAGTGTATGAGGGATTGGGGATTAAATGATTTACTTCCTACTTTGCAAGAGTTTGGGTATTGGAAAGTAGGAAGTGCCACTTCTATACGAAAGAGTAAACAAGCGTTATTTTTAAACTGGAAACCTTCTGAATTTGTGAGAAACATTTGGATTTATTGCTTGTTGATTCTGTTGCTCGGCGTATTGGGAAAAAGACTGTATAGTCAAACCAAGCCAACCGTAAGTGAAGCTACCTCCCAACAGGCCAAAATCGCCGATAGCCTTTATGCGCTTGCTAAAAAATATGATACTGTCAACGACTACAGGCAAGCCATTCTATCTTTTGAAAGGAGTTTAGAAAACTACCAGATAACTGGCAACTTCAAAAGAGTAGGTGATTGTTACAGTAACATTGGCTCTGATTATTATTTTTTAGGGGACTTATCAAAAGCATTGTTGTATACAGAAAAAGCACTGGCCGCCTACCGAAAGGCAAAATCGACAAAGGACATATCGGGGGCATTCAACAATCTGGCTGGCGTTTATTATGGTTTGGGCAACTATCCCCGGGCAATCGAATATTTGAAGCAGGCCGCAGTTATTGAAGAAAAAATAGGCGACAAAAAAGTAATTGCTACTGTTACCGAAAATATTGGAGCCATTTATTCCAAACTAAAAGAGTATAACAGCGCTGCGAAGTACATCAATAAAGCCTATGCCATTTTTAAGGAGATTGATAACAGGCACGGAATCGCTAAAATGTTGATTGAGATAGGCTATATTTCGATGGAGCATGGCCATTTTGATCAAGCTTTCAGTGAATTTGATCAGGCATTGCAGATTGTAAATAAAGAAAACAATAGACTTGTAAGAGTAGAAGTACTGTTAAACTTAGGGATGCTTTATTACAAAAAATCAGACTTTAAAACAGCACTGTCTTATTACAATCTCAGCCTGAAAGATGCAAAAGAAATCAAAGATTTACGACACATAGGGGAAATCCAAATCAACATTGGTAACACTTTTCGTCAGTTAGGCAACAACAGGGAAGCTAATGTTAGGTGTGAAACCGCCCTGAAAATCGCTGAGAAAACGGGGGCCGTTAATATCAAAAAAGATGCCTGCGAATGTCTCTACCAATCGTACAAATCGCTGAAAAAACCCCAATCCGCACTTACCTATTACGAAAAAGCCCGTATGTATGAAGACAGTCTGCAAATGCAGGAAACCTCCAACAAAGCCATGAACATGGAGTTTCAAAAGCAACAATTGGTGGATAGCATTGCCTTCGTCAAACAACAAAGTGCGGCCCAACTCAAACACCAAACCGAGATACAGGCCAAAGAAAAGCAGCGAAATATCATCATTGTTTCGTTGGGCATTATGCTTTTGGTGGCAGTGGGGTTGTGGAGTCGTTTGAATTTTGTACGAAAATCAAAAGAGGCGCTCAAACTCGAAAAAGACCGATCCGAAGCCCTGCTGCTCAATATCCTACCCGAAGAAATTGCTGAAGAACTCAAAGCCACGGGCAGTGTCAAAGCCAAAGACTTTGGTTTGGTATCTATTCTTTTTACTGATTTTCAGTCGTTTACCCAAACCGCCGAAAAGATGTCACCGCAGCGTTTGGTCGAAGAAATCAATGTCTGCTTCGAGGCTTTCGACAGGATTTCAGACAAATACCAAATCGAGAAAATCAAGACCATCGGCGATGCCTACATGGCGGCAGGCGGTATGGCCAATGCCGACGAAAACACGCCCAAAAATGTGGTATTGGCGGGACTGGAAATGCAGGCGTTTATCGCCCAAAGGGCTCTTGAAAACCAACAAGCCCAAAAACCTTATTTTGAAATGCGGTTGGGCATTCACGCTGGACCCATTGTGGCGGGAATTGTGGGGGTAAAGAAGTTTCAGTACGACATTTGGGGCGATACCGTCAACACCGCCAGCCGAATGGAAAGCAACGGGGCTGTAGGCAAGGTCAACATCAGTGAAGCCTTCTACGAATTGATAAAAGACGACCCTCGTTTTTTGTTTGAATACCGGGGAAACATCGAAGCTAAAGGAAAAGGCGAAATTAATATGTATTTTGTGGAGAAGAATGGTTCGAATTTTATATCGTAATTCCGAGAGTTCAGCATAGTACACTTCTGAAAAATCCATTTTCGGTAAAATTCCATTCCTATCGCCTTTTACCTACAAAGTATCATAGACCTTACACGATGAAACCTTACCTTTTAGTGATAGGGGCAGTTTTCTGGATGGCCGCCTGTCAACCTGCTAAAGAAGAAGCCACTACTTTTCCGCCCAAATTCAAACTCATCCCTGCCGATACGGTGCATTTCAACAACTTTGTGGACTGCAACATGGCCGAAGCATGGGTGGGAGACACATTTCGGATTTTTCCTGGCAAATACGGCGAAGACCCCGTGTGGGGCTACTCACACGAGTTAAAATTTGCTGACGGGCGCCATGCCGAAGAGGCTTTTCACCGCAAAGCCGAAGAATTTACTGAACCTAAGATGCCTGCCAATGTTCCCATTGGTCAAAAAGGACTGCACGGGGCGGCATGGTTCGAGACCGTCTATCAAGATCCCAAAGATGCTACGGGTAAAACCCTCTATGCTGTTTATCACAACGAAAACTACCCCGCCACGCTCCCTTACGACGCCAAAACGGGTGAAGGCTACATTGATTACAAATGGCCCGAAGGGCTTACGGGACCCAAATCACCCGCCGCCGTGTGCCGTATCGGCATCATGAAGTCCACCGACGGCGGTAGGAGTTGGGATAACAGAGGGCTATTTATCGAAGACCTCCAGCCCCGCATGATTCTCAAACCACACAGCACCTCCAAAACCTTTGCGGGTGGAGTAGGCGACCCCTCAGCAGTAGCAGTAGGCGATTATTTGTACCTGTTTTACGGCGAATATGGCTTCCCTGGCGTGTATGACGAGGCCGCTTACAAACGCGAAGACGAACACAAAGGACAGTGTATCAGCGTGGCTCGTATCGCACTCAAAGATTTAGACAACCCCGTGGGAAAAGCTCTACGCTGGAACGGAAAGGAATTTAGTGCTGCTTACAACGGTTTCGGTGCACCCATTGCCTCATTGCAAATTCCGATGAGCGAGGGCGGTGGCCCCGCTTCTTCGCCCACGGGCGGTTTTCACTGGGGACCTTCGGTCAGTTGGAACACCTATCTCAACTGTTGGGTAATGCTCATGGGGAAAGTAACAGGCAGCTCGTGGAAAGGCAGTAGCGTGTATATTTCGTTCAATAAAAACAAAGACTTAGGCGAAGGCAACAACTCCCAAGAATGGACCAAACCGCAGCTACTACTCGACAAACCAGGGTTTATTATGTGGTATCCGTCGCTCCAGCCCATGAACACCCCCGAAGACATCGCCCAAAAACACACTTGTATGCGCTTAGGCAAAAAAGCCCGCCTCTACATCAAGTACATTAAGCCCGAAAAAAGCGATTATATGTCGGAGTATGTGATTGAGTTTGAGAAATGAGAATCCATTTGGCCTCATTGGAAGCGTCTGATTATTTGGCAATTACTAAATCTCATACTTGTCCCCCATGACTACTAAAAAGAAAATCTTTTTCGCTTTCCTTGCCATTGTACTACTCGGCTTAGGCTACGTCGGTAACTACGCCTATCGATACTTAATCATTGGGGCAGGGTACAATGCCAAAGCTATTTGTTCATGCGTATATGTGTCGGGACGGAGTTTGGAATCGGTTGTGGCCGAAGATTTATACGCTATTCCGTTTGGCACCAAAACCATTGACACCGTGGCCAAATCAGCCACGGCTACCATTTTGGGAGTTGCTTCTAAAACAGCCATTTACCGTCCTAAACTCGGCTGTACGCTTGTGAACGAAGTGACTGCCGAAGCCCTGCGTCAACAACCCAGCATCATGGCAAGTAGTACACCAGCGGAGGTTTTGGCGGATTCGGTATTACCCCAATCCCAACAAGAGGCCATCAAAAAAACCTTGGATTGGGCCTTTGCCGAACCCGACCCCAAACACCCCGTACGCACGCGGGCGGTGGTGGTGCTGCACAAAGGAAAAGTAGTCACCGAACGCTACGCCAAAGGTATTACCGCCAATACCCCTCTCACGGGTTGGTCAATGACCAAAAGCGTAACCAACGCCATGATTGGCCTATTGGTGAAAGATGGAAAATTAAACGTAACTCAACCTGCCCCCGTTAGCGAATGGGCCAACGACAGCCGCAAGGCCATTACACTCGACAACTTGCTCAGAATGAGCAGTGGCTTACAATTTGCCGAAGTGTATGCGGGCATCAGCGACGCCACCAAGATGCTTTTTAGCGTAGCAGGTGCAGGAAAATACGCTATTCAAAGCCCCGCCGAAGTGCCGCCTGCCACGAAGTGGTACTATTCGAGCGGTACGACCAATATTTTACAGGAAATTGCTCGTCGGCAATTTAAAACCCATGCCGAATACTTAAATTTTCCCCACCAACGCCTCTTTCAGAAACTCGGCATGAACACCGCCCAGCTTGAACCCGACCCGTCGGGGACGTATATTGGGTCATCTTTTTTGTATGCTTCGGCCCGCGATTGGGCTAAGTTTGGACAATTGTACGTCCAAGATGGTCTTTGGAAAGGCGAACGACTACTACCCGAAGGTTGGGTACAATACTCATCCCGCGAAACGCCTCATTCCGAAGGCAAATACGCAGCCCAATTTTGGACCTACGTACGCCAAGCGGGCTTACCTTCCGATAGCTTTACCATGAATGGTTTTGAGGGGCAATTCGTGTTGATTGTCCCGTCTAAGCAGCTTGTGGTAGTACGTTTGGGATGCAGCCCCGAAGAAAAATACTTTGATGAAGTGAAGTTTTTCAAAGAGATTGCGGCTCAATTTTAG
>JBDHXS010000281.1:0-8535 GCA_039810845.1 Runella sp.
TTAGTAAAATACTTGGCAAATTGCAAATCTTCGCCATTATAAGGGGTCGCTGCGTTCCATCTATCTTTCATTCCGACAGGAATAACGGCTTCGTTGGTCAAAGGCATTCCCAAACGTGAAACTTGTACAAATTTTCCATCGTATCCTACATCAGCACCTTTGTACAATGTCTGAATCATTTGACGACTTGCTGATGCCCACACGCCGATGACATAGTCAGGGTCAAGGATATTGGCAGCCTGCGATACACTTTTGCCATCTTTTTGAAGAACATTTACTGGGATTTTAAGCGCAATAGTATGTACGTTAAAACGATTCAAGCCATCTTTGGGAGCATTGGTTGAATTTCCTTCAGGACGGAAATTGCCTGCATCAAATGCACCAGCCAAATCCACAAAGAAAGGATCATCTACTGGGCCGCAGAAGATTTTTTCGCCCGAATTGGCGGTAGAAATCGCGCCTTGCACCAACGCATCGTACGAAGTATTTAACCCAACACCGCTTTCAATCGAGCGAGGCCCGATGTTATTAGGCGGAACGATTCCGTTCATCACGATGGTCGTGAAGGTCATCCCACCGTCCGTACTTTTTTCGCATTTATACGTGGTTTTGAGGTTTTGCTTCCCTAAACGAATGTTAAAAAAGGTACTTGGGTCTTCGTTGGTAGTTGAGAAAGTGAAGCGATACGTAATGTCGTCACCGTTGGTGGTCGTTTTGTTTTTAATGTGAATTTCATAACGAACATTAGCACCGAAATTGTAGTAATTAGGACCTCCTTCTGGCGATTCAAACGGAATGTAATTGGCAATAATCGTAATCATGTTTGGGTCATCAGGGCTCTTAAAAGCATACACATCAGTGTTGTCGGCCAACGGGTCCTGAGAAATAAGCGGCGCCTCCCGGTGACTGGAGGCAAAGCTGCTGACCGTCAATAGCAGGAAGGCAAAACTGAGGAATCCCATCCTGAGTTTGCCGCAAGGCAACGGAAACATTCGCATAATGAATAATTGTTTAAACATGAGAAAATAAGTTGGTGAAAATTAGACCTTTAGTAAGAAGTAAAAGGCCGTGGTTTTGAAGTCACGTTCATACATACGCCAAAGCGTAGGCGAATGGATTTGCAGATAAGATTAAATTTTAATCTTAAAAAAGTCTCGGTTTTAAGTGGGCAGTTTTGCCACCCCTAAAAATATCTTATATCAATTCAAATAAATTGCATTTTTCTCTTGTGTCCATTTGGAAAAACAGAGACACAAGGAAATAAAGCATGTTTTTAAAAAACACAAATAGAAGAAAAACAAAAAGAGGGGTTGATGAGGATTGCGAGTTATTCGCCCACTTCAAAGTAAGGTTTTAGCTTTTCAATTAAGCCTTTCGGAGCACGATTGGGACGATTCGTTTCCCGATTTAAAAATACAAGGGTTGTTTCGCCTGTATTGATTAACACATTGTCTTGATTACGAATTTCATACCGAAATACGACCCGTGCCGTAGGCAGGTCGGGGATAGTCACTTTGATGGTCAGTTCATCGTCGTAACGGGCGGGTTGTAAGTAGCGCGAGTAATTCTCATAAACAGGCATCATTATCCCGCTTTCTTCCATTTCACGATACGAAAAATCGATACTTCTCAGGGCTTCTACTCGACCAATTTCGTAAAATCGTCCATAATTTCCGTAATAAACGTATCCCATTTGGTCAGTATCAGCGTAGCGAACGCGTATCCCTTTGTGTTCGTAGATAAACATGGTTTAGGAGAGATGAGTGAGGAGAGATGAGTGAGGAGAGATGAGTGATAAGTTTATGACTCCTCGTTTATCACTCATCTCTTATCACTCCTTATTTGATATTCAATTTGTTTAAAGCTGCTTGATACATGCGCGCGTTGATAAGGTGATCTTCGTAGGTCGCAGCAAAATCATGGTATCCTAATAGCTTGCCATCAGGATCAATTTTGACGCAGAAATACAAATAGTTGTGTTTTTCGGCATTCAGTACAGCGTCAATCGCCACTGTACTTGGAATATTGATAGGCCCAGGAGGCAGCCCTAATACTCGGTAGGTATTGTAAGGGGAATTTAAGGATGACAACTTGCTTGTCACACGTTTAATACTAAAATCTCGCCACGCAAAAATCACCGTTGGGTCGGCTTGCAGCGGCATACTTTGCGCAATTCGATTCAGATACACTCCTGCAATACGGGGCATTTCAGCCGCACGGTTGGTTTCGGCATCTACTATGGAAGCCATAACCGATACCTGAGCTTTGCTATAATTTAATGCCTTGGCTTTTTCTATACGGGCAGGTGTCCAAAATTTTTGATATTCGTCATACATTCTTCCTAAAAACTTATCGGCTTTGGTTGTCCAGTAGATTTCATAGGTATTGGGTAAGAACATACTGACAATGTTGGCTGTATCTAAGCCAAATTTTTGACAAACCTGCGGGTCATTTAGCAGTCTTCCCAGCGAATCAGCACCGAATTCAAACTTATTGCCAATACGTTTAATAAGGTCTTCTTTTAGACGTATGTTGTTGAAAGTCAGTCGTACTGCATCCTGTGTTCCATTGCGGAGTTTCTGGATAGCATCCAAATTGCCCATTGAGCGCGTTAGTACATATCGGCCTGGTTTGATACGTTCGGGTAGTTTAAGGAATTTTGACAAAAACCGAAACGACATGGCGTCGTTCAGGACATCATTTTTTTTGAGTGTATCCAAAACGCCCTCATACGTACCACCCGTAGGGATGAGAAGTGCAAAGTCTTTCTCTTTTCCTACCTGAAAATTAGGTGTTTTGGCCACTTGCCAGAAGTAAAAAGAAAAAGTGGTAATGATAACCGATACTGTTACAAATAATCCTATTTTGAAATTACGCGACATTTCTATGATTGGTTTTTAATGAATAATTAAAGGCTGTTAATCGCTAAATACACCGCAAAAGTACACGTTAGGTTTGTTTTTTTACGGAAAAACTATTCAAGTTTCCTCATTTGAAATTTATATGGGCTGTCCTTTAGCAAACTCATTCCCAAAAACATGAAAATAATAAGTTTTGAGTAACTTTGGGGTTTCTTGGTCTCTAACAGGCAGAGGCAGTAATAAATAACGAAACGTATTGTACGAAAAACACAAAAATGGACGCGAAAGAAGAATTATTACGGATTATTGACCAGTTTAATCTCATTTATGAAAGTGAAGAAGCATGGCATGGACCATCGGTGGTGGAGGTATTAAGCGATGTGTCGTGGGAGATGGCTGCCGACAAGATTATGCCCAACACACATAGCATTGCGGAATTGGTCTATCACATGACCACTTGGCGGATTTTTGTCGTAAAACGCTTGCAAGGTGATGGCGAATACGAAGTAACAAAATCCCGTGATTGGAAAACGTTCCCTATTTTTGATGAATTTGAATGGGAAGCTCTCCAAATGGAGTTGAGCCTTAGTCAGGAAGAACTCATTACGGAACTCGAAAAACGTGAAGATGACGAGTTTTTGGAAGAGATTGTACCAGGTAGAGAGTATGACTACTACACGATGCTTCATGGTATTTTACAACATGATTTATACCATACAGGCCAAATTTCCATTCTCAAGAAAGCTCTCATTTACAAAGGTCTTGGCAAAAAAAGCCGTTCTGAAGAAGATGATTACTACAGCAATAGCGGAGCAAATGATTTTGATGATATGTATTGATCTGAAATCGGGCACTTTTAGGCTTCTCTAAACCCTTTTTTGATATGCGTGTGCTTGGATTTCTGATTTTGTTAATCGTTTTTAGTTCGACCATTGTTGCTCAAATACCTTTTTCAAGTATGGCTCCGCTCAGCGGAACACAGCTGTATTATGAAACAGCAGGCAAAGGGGAAGTCGTTGTATTCATCCACGGATTAGCCCTTGACAATCGTATGTGGGATGCACAATGGAGAAACTTTGCAAAACAATATAAGGTAATTCGTTACGATGTGCGTGGATTTGGTCAGTCAAACCGCGCACATGACCCTCACAACCCTACTGAAGACTTAAAAGCATTGCTGGATTATCTAAAAATTGATAAAGCTCATTTGGTAGGGTTTTCGATGGGAGGTAATATTGCGCTTAATTTTGCCGCCAAATACCCCGAACGAGTCAATAAAATTGTAGCAGTAGATACCAACCTTGACGGTTTTACTAATTATACTTCGGAGTTAAATGGTATATTTGATAAAATTATCTATTTAGCGTCTCATCAAGGTTGGCATGATGAAGAACAAGCTGTTTGGCTCAAATCTCGACTAATGCGCCTTTATGCCGCCGACGATAGAGCTATCATTAATCTCAGTGAAATCACTGCCGACTACAATGGAGACCATTTCATCAATCCACGTATTAATCCTGATTTTGGTACTCCTACAACTTTAGAGTTATTGCCAAATATTAAAGCTCCTACTTTAGTTATTATTGGTGAAAAAGATGAAGAAAGTATTCATCGTATTGGGCTGGTTCTCACTGAAAAAATACCTTACATTCAAAAAATAATTATCAAAGGTGCTGGTCATTTATCAAATATGGACAAGCCAAAAGTGTTTAATAAAATAGTGAAGCAATTTCTAAAATAATGGAAACTGAGAAGCGTCGTAAATGGTCAAAAATTGCAACCATTGGAATGGGTATTGCGGCTTTATTAAGTATAGCAGCGGGCTTTTTTCAGGGATGGAACTTGCCCCGTATCCTGATGTCTATCTGTTTTAGTGCCAGTTCGGTTCTCTACTATGTGCAGTATAACAATTTGTTAAAGGAGGAGGATTGACGAAATTAGAATAATTTAATAGCTTTGATATAAATTTAAAACGAACAAGAGCTATGTCTACAATAGAAATCAAAATAGCCTTTCATAAATTGATTGATACTATTCAAGACGAAGAAAGCCTGCAAGACTTGTTTGCCTCTGCAAAAGTTTTTCTTGAAAACCGTTTCCAACCTCTCTTAGATGACAGTTCTCCTGAACTTTTAAACAAACTCTCAAAGTCGCTTCAATCTTCACAAACTGATAATTTCTTAACTACAGAACAACTAAAAGCTGAAATTCAGAAGTGGCGTACGAAATAAATTGGTCTCCTGATTCCAAAGAAGACATCAGAAATATCTACGAGTATCTTTTAGATGAGTGGGATGACAAAGTTGCCGATAAGTTTGCAGACGATGTTGTAGACTTGACAAAGCAGTTGACAATTATGCCATTTTTAGGTAGAAGACACCCTAAAATGTCTTCAGTCAGGCAACTTATGATTCGGCCTTATAATATTGTTTATTACACTGTTTTAGATACAAGTATTTATATTTTGAACGTAATAGACGGTCGAAAATAATAAATTTTGCCAAATATTTTGTACAAACTCTTTCCAATAGTCTTCTTTTAAATCTTCTGCGTAGTATAGTTTTCCTTACACCTTTTCACATCTACCTTTCTAAAAACCATGGATTCCAGAAGAGATTTTCTCAAAAAAGCAGCACTCCTTTCCAGTGGAGCAAGTGTTTGGGGTATGTTACCCGAATCTATTCAAAAAGCGTTAGAAATCAATCCTCCACAAGGCAGTACTTACTTGGATGCAGAACATATCGTAGTTTTGATGCAAGAAAACCGCTCTTTTGACCACTGTTTTGGTACATTGCGAGGAGTAAGAGGCTACAATGACCCACGCGCTATTACGCTCCCAAACAAAAATTTAGTATGGCTTCAAAAAAATGCAGCTGGTGAAACTTACGCCCCTTTTCGACTGGATATAAAAGATACCAAAGCTACTTGGATGAGTGCTTTGCCGCACTCTTGGGAAAATCAGGTTGATGCTCGCAATGATGGCAAATACGACCGATGGCTGGATGTAAAAAAATCGGGTAATAAAGAATATGCCCCTATGCCATTGACCATGGGTTATTACAACCGCGAAGACATTCCATTTTACTATGCTTTTGCTGACGCTTTTACGGTTTGTGATCAACATTTTTGCTCTTCGCTTACAGGAACTACCCCCAATCGACTGTATCTCTGGACAGGTACCATCCGCGAAAAACCTAGTATTGAATCCAAGGCAAACGTTAGAAATTCTGACGTTGATTACGACGATTTAGCACACTGGACTACTTTTCCAGAACGCTTAGAAGATAACAATATCTCTTGGAGAATTTATCAAAATGAACTAAGCCTTCCCATGGGTTTTAAGGATGAAGAAGAAGATTGGCTCGCCAATTTTACCGATAATCCCATTGAGTGGTTTTCCCAATACCATGTACGGTTCTCGACAGGCTTCCAAAAATACCTCACTGTTCAATCCAAAGAATTACCCACTGAAATTTCAGCTTTAGAACAAAAGCTGAAAACACTCCCTGAAACGGGCAAAGAAACGGAATTGACCCAAAAACTTTTAAAAGGAAAACGAGATTCCTTAGAATTGGTAAAACAGGAACGTGAAAAATGGAACCCCGAAAATTTCGCAAAACTGTCTCAACGCGAGAAGAACCTGCACCAAAAAGCGTTTACAACCAATATCAATGACCCTCATTACCACGAATTAACAAAATTCCGCTACAAAGACGGCGACACAGAGCGCGAAGTATCTATTCCTAAAGGAGATATTTTACACCAATTCAGAGAAGATGTAAATACAGGAAAACTCCCAACTATCTCATGGGTTGTTGCTCCTTCCAACTTCTCCGATCACCCTGGTTCTCCTTGGTACGGAGCTTGGTATATTTCGGAAGTAATGGATATTCTTACCAAAAATCCTGACATTTGGAAAAAGACCATTTTTGTGGTCACTTATGATGAAAACGACGGATACTTCGACCATGTCCCTCCCTTTGTAGCTCCTAAACCTGATTTTTCGGATGGATTAGTCTCTAAAGGAATTGATACAAGTGTAGAACATGTCACTCAGGAACAGGAAAATAAGCGGAAAGAAGCAAGCCCCCAAAACAAAGGCCGGGCAGGCTCAATTGGGTTGGGCTACCGTGTTCCAATGCTGATAGCATCTCCTTGGAGTCGAGGAGGTTATGTCAACTCACAGGTATTCGATCATACGTCGGTATTGCAGTTTATGGAGCATTTTTTGACTCATAAAACCAAGAAAAAAATAGAGGAAACCAATATAAGTGCTTGGCGGCGTACAGTTTGTGGTGACTTAACATCAGTCTTCCGACCTTACAATGGTGAAGAAATCAAGTTGCCATCACCAGTTGCAAAAGACAGTTTTATCCAAAGCGTTCATCAAGCTAAATTCAAAAAAGTACCTTCTAATTTCAAAAAGCTGACTGCTGAGGAAATTATCCAGATTAATCAAAACCCTTCGACATCTTCCTTATTGCCCCAACAAGAAAAAGGGATTCGTCCTGCTTCTCCTTTGCCCTATCAACTATATACCGAAGGAAGTTTGAGTGCCGACAAAAAATCATTTCAAGTCAAATTGGGTGCTCAAAACGAGATTTTTGGCAAAAATGCCGCAGGTGCGCCTTTTCATGTGTATGCGCCAAACAAATACCGAAATGGTAAAGATGCAGCTTTTGAAGACCTAAAAGCATGGTCATACGCAGTTTCTGCTGGCGATACACTAACTGCCGTTTGGCCGTTGCAAAACTTTGAAAACGATACCTATCATCTTTGCGTATATGGCCCCAACGGCTATTTCCGTAAATTCAATGGAAATTCCAATGATCCACAATTCACAGTTCGTTGCGATTACCAGCGTTCCAGCCCGCAAAGCAAACAGCTAACGGGAAATATTGAGCTGAAATTACGCAGCCTTGACCCGCAACGAAAACTGAAAGTAGAGATAACTGACAATGCTTACAAAAGCAATGCTCAGTCTAAAGTTCTCGATATTGTTTCTCATAAAGGAAGCATAGCAACCGTGATTCTTGATTTAAAAACAAGCTTTGGATGGTATGATTTTAGTGTCAAAATTGAAGGTTTTGAGTCATTTGAACAACGTTTTGCAGGAAGAGTCGAAACTGGAAAATCTTCTTTTAGCGACCCTTTAATGGGACGAATTGAGCTGTAACTAAAATGGTTTCACATAAAAAAGGGTTAAGAAGTCTAGACTTCTTAACCCTTTTTTATGTGAAACTATAAATTGTAAACTATTTTTTCTTCGCCTGTTTTTTAGCTTCTACCTGCTTTTTCGCCTCTTCCGCCTGCTTTTTGGCATCTTCGGCGGCCCTCATCGAGCGTTCCAAAATATCAGAAAACTTCGATTTCTTTTTCTCACCTGAAGCTATTTTTTTGCGGTTTTCTTCCAAAATCTTACGGATTTTATCGTCATTCACGAAACGACGAATTACTTGCTGTTGAAGAATGGTTACCACATTGGAAACTAAATAGTAAAAGCTCAAACCTGCTGGGAAAGAGTTCATGATAAACATAAACATCACAGGCATAAAATACGTAAGCATACGCATATCTGGCATACCTGGCTGCTGTACTTGCGTTGGGGTAATTTGATTGTTATACCACGCATACACCAGCTGAGAGACCGTCATAGCCAACGTAAAAATACTAA
>JBDHXS010000282.1:0-8528 GCA_039810845.1 Runella sp.
ATCATACAGGGCTTGAGGTGTTTCCTCTAAAGAATACGTTTTTTGAATATAAGGTTTGAGTTCTCCTTTTTGATAAAATTGAAATAATTCGACGATATTCTGAAAGTTGGCTTTGGGCTCGCGCTCAGCAAATGCACCCCAAAATACACCGACAATTGAACTGCCTTTCAATAAGGCCAAATTGAAGGGAAGGGCAGGTATCTGGCCTGCTGCAAAACCAACGACCAAATAGCGACCTTTCCAATTCATGGCGCGAAAGGCTGGTTCGGCATATTCTCCACCTACGGGGTCATAGATTACATCTACGCCACCGCCAGTTAACGTTTTGAGACTTTCGCGCAAATCCTCTTTTGAATAGTTAATCAGCCCGTCAGCACCATATTCTTTACATAAAGCCAGTTTTTCGTCGCTCGAAGCCGCTGCAATCACTTTTGCCCCCATGATTTTACCCAAATTAACTGCAGCCAATCCTACACCTCCAGCAGCACCTAATACCAACAATATTTCTCCTGCTTTCAGCTGTGCCCGATCCTTGAGAGCATGGTAGGAAGTACCATAGGTGTACATCAGCGATGCTGCCACAGCATAATCCATGTTTGGAGGCATCTTAAAAGTCCGATTGCCTTTTACTAACAATTCTTCGGCAAAGCCACCCCACCCTGGCATCGCAAATACATTATCACCCACTTGAAGGTGTTTTACGTCTTCTCCTATCTCTTTTACAACCCCCGCTACTTCCCCTCCTGGAGAGAAGGGAAACGATGGTTTGAATTGGTATTTGCCTTGAATTATGAGCGTATCAGGAAAATTGACACCACAGGCTTTCACCGAAATAACCACTTGGTCTTTTTCGGGATGGAGTGGTGTTACTTCTTCCACTACCAGCGATTCGGGCGGGCCATATTGTTTACAGAAAACGGCTTTCATTGATTCATTATTTTAAAATTTGAACTTCTACCCCACTGATGGCATCCGCCTGATGATAAACGCTGTGTGTAGCTTTAATAAAGTCTTTGTCGTCAGCTAAGTAAATGTTAGGGACATATTTTTGGGGATTGCGGTCAAATAGTGGAAAAGCCGTACTCTGCACTTGAATCTGAATACGATGCCCTTTTTTGAAAGTATGCAGAACATCCTGTAAACGAAAATTAATATCCGTTACTTTATTGGGAGTAAGCGGCTCTGGTTTTTCAAACGAATTACGAAAACGCGCCCGCATAATTTCACTGCGTACCATCTGATGATAGTTGCTCAGCGTCACATTTTTGTTGGGCATATAGGCATGATTGGGTTCATTGCCTGGATAAACATCTATTAATTTGACAAAGAAATCCGCATCACTACCCGTGGTACTGATTTTAAGTTTGGCCATAATTTCACCACCCAACGTCACATCTTCCGTTAAAGGATCTGTCTGGAAAACCAACACGTCAGTGCGACGGGCGGCAAAACGTTGATCTTCTGACATATAATTAAACGGTGTAAAACCCATCGTTTCGGTATTATCTTCAATATATGGTACTGGCTTCAATGGATCGCTTACATATTCACTCACCGATTTTGCTTCTTTAGGAGCCTCAAAAGTCAACTTGCCATTGGCATGAAAATACAACATTCTCTTTTCGGCATTGTCCGCAGGCCACTTGTTAAATGTTTCCCACGATTTTTTACCAGTATTAAATAAATAAGCATCGGGTAAACCCGTTTTGCCATCCCCTACTCCTTTGAGAAAATGTTGAAAGAATTTAGTTTCTATATCACGCTGATAAAACGTAGCTACACTATCTCCAAAATAAACGTTACTGTGCAAGGTATGCCCTGTTTCCTGCGACCAACGCCCGTGTCCAAATGGCCCCATAACGAGCGTGTTATAGGTACTGGGATTATTTTTTTCAAGGGTTTTATAAACAGTTAGCGGGCCATATAAATCTTCCGCATCAAACCAGCCACCAACGGTCATTACAGCATGTTTTACATTTTTCAAGTGGGGAATAATACTGCGTTTTTTCCAAAATTCATCGTAGTTGGGATGGTCTTTATGTTCTTGCCAAAAGAAGTTGTCTTTGTAGTATTTATCAAAATTTTTAAGTGGGCCGAGGTCTAAATTGAATTGGTACCCATCTTTAGTATTGGCTTGAATCAAACCTGGCAACCACCAATTGTCGGTTGTGGGTTTTCCGTGCTGAATTCCAAATACGGGAAAAGTCAGAAAATACCCCTGGGTATAAGCACCATTATGATGAAAATCATCAAAAAAGAAATCAGAAACAGGTGCCTGAGGCGACGACGCTTTCAATGCAGGGTGTTGACTCAAAGCTCCTGCAACCGTGTAAAAACCTGGATAACTAATCCCCCACTGTCCTATTCTACCATTGTTATTCGGAATGTTCTTAATCAACCAATCAATGGTATCATATGTATCCGAAGATTCATCCACTTCTGAAGATTTGGTCTTATTAGGGATTTGAGGTGTCATGTTTGTCCAAGTTCCTTCACTCATATAGCGTCCGCGTACATCCTGATAAACAAAAATATACTTATCACGCATCAAAAACTTGTTAGGCCCTATTTGTCCTGCAAATTTGCCTTCTCCATACGGCGCAATACTGTAGCAGGTTCGCTGCATCAAAAACGGGTAAGTTTTGGTAGCAGAAGCATCTTTGGGAGAATATACAATGGTGTGCAACTTGATGCCATCCCGCATGGCAATGTCATATTCTGTTTTATTGTAATTTTCTTTCACCCAGTCGCTTTGGGCGTAGAGAATTTTTGTTAGAGCAAAAAGCAGTAGGCAAAAGACGTTTTTCATGGATTTAGGGTTTGTTTGATGAGTAAATAATCGCCCGAAGAATTGGTTGTCAATTTAACAAAACCTTTTGATTTATATTGTTTTAGAAACGAAGCAAAACCCGCATCTTTAGCAAAATAAGCCTGCATATCTTGGGTCATGAGTATAAAGTTGATATTTTTTTGTTGGACAAATTTCACAAAATCGCCGTCGGTATATTCTTCTACATGAATCCAGTCTGATTCTTGCTTTAGAAAAACCCGGTACCACTCGCGTTCGAGTACCCGTAAACGTTCTTTAGGTTGAATTTGAGTGATAAATCGGACATTATCAGCCGCAGGAGTAGGAGACTGACGATGATATTCATAAAATCGAACACCTAAAAAGGCCAATAAAATAAGTATGCAAAAAAGCATAGCAGGAAGTGTCTGCAAAAAAGACAACTCCCTGAAAGATAGTCGATTTACAACAAAGGCAATTAGCCAAAAAATCAAAATCAGATGAAATACTAAATAATGAGTACGTGGATAAATAAGAATCGTAGCCACTAAAGTGGGAAAAATAAGAATAAGTAATGCCACCAATCCCCAGCCTTCGGCCGATTTTTGTCTAAAATTACGCCATGATGCGCGGTAATCAATCAAGGTTAAAAATACCAGTCCGATGATTGTTACCAAGCCCATACGCCAAGGAGAATACCATCCTCGAAAAAGCGTTTGATAAAATGTATCAATTGTATTTTTCAAGTTAGCAGTAAGGGTATGAGTCAAATTCGTAAAAATATGCTTCATCGCCCAAGCTGGTTGGGCTTGTAGCGCATCGGTAAGTGTTTGTACATCCTCCCCTAAAATCTGATGAAACAACTGGAGTTGGGCTTCTATCGTAATGGGTTCGGGCTGGTGTTTCCAAGCAGAATAATTGACTATAAAATGTTGTTGAAAAGCGACTGCACTGCGGCTGCTATCTCCGCTGAAAAGCGGATTTTCAAACAATAGATGTAGTAAAATAGCAATAAATATAAAAACGCCAATTGAAATAACAGCACTGCGTTGTCGAATCGCTTTCTCTTTCCAAACCCACCAAAGCATAAAAACAATGCCCAGCAAAAACGAAAGATAAAATTCGGGACGAACATAGGCACAAACTAAGCCAGTTGTTGCTACCAACAGAAATCGAAGATAGTTTGGACATTGCCTAAATTCAGTAATAGCTAAAGTAGCTAAAATTAAACAGAAAGGAGCAATGGATATTTTAGGATTAAGAGGTAGATTTTGGGTAGAAAAAAGAAAAAGAACTGACAGCCAAATACTTACCCAAAAATAAACTTTTAGTGAGTGGAGAAACAGAAATACAACTACTCCTGCTAAAACGCTCAATAAAGCCCAATTGAAATAATACAAATCTAAGCTATTGGGAATAAAAAAATGCCAAAAGGCGTACCAAGCCGCATAAATCGGCCCCCACTGAGCCCCCCCTTTAAAAGGAATTGAAAAAGTCAATCCACTTCCCAAATAAGTAGTTTCGTCACCAAACTCCACATCTTTCCAGGCAGTTAAATTATGCACCAGAATAAGTCCAGCAACCAATAAAATAAAAACTCCAAACCAATTACGACGCATATTTACAGGAATCTTGTCAAAGCCCAAATCTTTGACAAAGTAGATTAGATGGCTTTAGTAGTATCTGCTGGAACAGGTTGCGGTGTAGGGGTAACGGGTACTACTGGTCGCGGAATTACTTGAGCGGGTATAAGTTCTACCGATACTACAAAGTACTTCGTATCACCATTCCAAGGCAAATGAAAGAATTTTTCTTCGTAATGAACCGAAACACGTTGCCCTGTTCGTTGAGATAGATTAAGGGCTTCTATGGCTGATTTGTTATCATCATCTACCGAAAAATCCCAAGTGGTAGAATTGAATGTACCTGTACCATCCGACATACCACCTACCATCAACTGGCCTTCGTGGGTTTTGAAAATATATCCTTTGCGGCTCAATTTTACTAATGAGCCAACACGCGTTCCATCGCTGTAATAGCCAAATGTAACATAATACAAACTACCAACTATAATGAGTAGTAAAATTCCGAGAAAAATCCATTTGCGCATGATAGTATAAAAATTAGAGATTAGAAGTAAAGGAACTAATTAACGAAATCTAAAATTAGATAATTGGTCAATAGTAGTGACACTAACCATAAATAAATTTAACGAGGGCGAACTTCGGAAAAGTAGGTGGATTTTGCAAGAATCGCCCGTTTGTGCTTAAAAATTACTACTTTTGAAGCTGTTTCAACCAGTAAAAACAAGAAAAGTGGCCTTAATAAAATCCATCTCAGGTATTCGCGGTACGATTGGGGGTAAAACGGGAGATTCGCTTACACCGATTGATGTTGTTAAATTCTCGGCTGCGTTTGGAACGTGGCTCAAACGAAAAAAACCTAATAATCTTCGGATTGTGATCGGACGGGACGCTCGGCTCTCGGGCGAAATGGTCTCAAAATTAGTAGCTTCTACGTTACAGGGAATTGGCTTTGAAGTCATAGACTTAGAGCTTTCCACTACTCCCACCGTCGAAATTGCTGTACCTATCGAAAACGCTGTTGGGGGTATTATTCTAACTGCAAGTCATAACCCTATTCAATGGAATGCCCTTAAACTTTTGAATAGCGAAGGTGAGTTTATTTCGGGACAAGACGGAGCAGAAGTATTGGAATTGGCTGAAAGTGAAGATTTTGATTTTGTAGAAGTACGTAAGCTGGGTTCATACCAAACAAACGACACCTATTTTCAAAAGCATATTGAGCTGATTATGGCTTTGCCGTTGGTAGATAAAGAAGCTATCATGGCAAAAAATTTCAAAATCACTGTTGATGCTGTCAATTCAACTGGAGGTATTGTCGTACCGATGCTTTTGGAAGCTTTAGGTGTCAAAAAAGAAAACATCAAGCTTATCAATTGCGAACCCACAGGGGATTTTGCCCATAATCCCGAACCTTTACCTGAAAATTTACTCGAAATAAGTCGCGAAATGAAACGCGGCGATTTTGATTTGGGTATTGTCGTAGATCCAGATGTAGATCGTTTGGCGCTTATTTGTGAAGATGGCCTGCCTTTTGGCGAAGAATATACGCTCGTAGCCGTAGCTGATTACGTGCTTAAAAATACACTAGGCAACACAGTCTCCAATTTATCGTCAACGGGCGCGCTACGTGATGTTACGCTCAAAGCAGGAGGCAAATATTTTGCTTCGGCAGTGGGAGAAGTCAATGTGGTAGAAATGATGAAAGCCACCAATGCTGTGATTGGCGGAGAAGGCAATGGAGGCATTATTTATCCTGCCTTGCACAATGGGCGTGACGCCCTTGTGGGAATAGCCTTGTTTTTAACCCATTTGTCCAAATTCGGAAAATCAGCTTCTATTTTGCGACGGATGTACCCCAACTACCACATTTCCAAGAATAAAATTGAACTTACTCCCGAAATCAACGTAGATGGCGTACTTGAAAAAATCAAAAAAAAGTATGCTAAAAACCCAGTTAACACCATTGATGGAGTAAAAATTGAATTTGACAAAGAATGGGTTCACCTACGCAAATCCAATACAGAGCCGATTATTCGTATTTATTCAGAATCTGAAACCGAGGCTACTGCCAATCATTTAGCACAAAAGATTATCAACGACATCAAAGAGGTAATTCACCAATAACTCCCTCCCTAAATAGTTTTAACCTTTTCGTTTATGCAGGGAAAGAAATCTATTTTTATTGCTCCTAATGCTTCGGTCATGGGCCAGGTTACTTTGGGAGAAAATGTTTCAGTATGGTACGGAGCCATTATAAGAGCTGATGTAGAACAGATTATCATTGGCGACCGAACCAATATTCAGGATAATGCCGTTTTACACGCTGATTTTGGTTCTCCAACCATTATTGGTAACGATGTAACGATAGGACACGGAGCTATCGTTCACGGAGCCATCGTAGGCGATGGTTCACTGATTGGGATGCGAGCCACTATCCTAAACAACGCCAAAATTGGCAAATTCTGCATTATTGGTGCTCACACCCTTGTCACGGAAGGGATGGAAATTCCTGATTTTTCAATGGTTTTGGGAACACCAGGAAAAATCGTAAAACAACTTCCTGAATCTTATGCTGCCCATCTATTAGAAAGTGCTACCCATTATGTAGAAATGGGACAGCGGCATGCCTCCAATGAATTTCCACTACTACTTTAATTAAGCACCTCTACCTCTCACTGATTAATGGCTGATTATCAATATCCTATTTGAGATTGGCATTATTTTTGATATCCGTTTTATGGTTCAACTTTCATTATTAAAAAGTTTTTACGATAAATAGGGATGAAAAATATGCTACTTAATTTCGCTTACAGGAAATCCTATAAAATAGCAACCTTGGCCTTATTGGCTTTGGCAATACAGAGTTGCCGAACTCCTAATAACGAACGTGTTGCCCCCAATGTCATCTCCAAAGGAACTGAGACATACAGTGCCGAAGTGGCCACAAAATGGGCTGATATGGATTTAAAACTTATTCGTGCCAGTACAGGCTTTACTCCGCCAGTAGCATCACGCGCACTAGGCTACGCAGGCCTGACCATGTATGAATCCGTAGTACCAGGTATTAAAGAGAATCAGTCATTGAAAGGACAACTTAATGGCTTAAAAACCTTGCCTGAACCCGAGGCAGGGAAGGAATATAACTGGGCAATCAGTGCCAATGCAGGGCAGCATTTTATAGCAAAAAACTTGTGGCCTACAGCTTCTGATGCGGCAAAAAAAGCAGCGGATTCATTGGCTACTGCATTAAAAAACAGCTTGATAGAAAGTAGCAACAAAGACGTCATCGAACGCTCGGAAGCTTTTGGTGAAGCAATTGCCAAAGCTATTTTTGAGTGGTCTAAAACCGATGGTGGTGCTGATGGATATGCCAAAGGTTTTCCTGCTGATTATAAAGTGCCTACAGGCCCAGGGAAATGGGTAACAACAGGTACAAATACAGTTCCTTTGCTACCTTATTGGGGTCAGAATCGCAACTTTATTGCTTCCAATGCAACCGCAATCCCTCCACAGCCATTACCTTACTCTACCTTAACAACTTCAGAGCAATTTAAGCAGCACTTAGAAGTATATAATGTAAGTAAAAGCCTTACGGCTGAACAGAAAGCCATTGCTACTTTTTGGGCAGATGGTGGAACAACTTTCACGCCTCCTGGACATTCTTACAATTTAGCAACAATTGCCTTGAAACAAACAAACGCGAAGCTTGACAAAGCTGCCGAGGCTTATGCACGAGTAGGAATCGCCGTAGCTGAAGCATTTATCAATTGCTGGCGTTGTAAGTACATGTTTAATACCCTTCGGCCTATCACCTATATTCGCACGACAATTAGTCCAACTTGGTCTCCGCTAATAGCCACTCCACCCTTTCCAGAACACACATCAGGCCACTCCAGTCAGTCAGGAGCGACGGCTGTAGTAATGGAAGCTTTGTTTGATTCCACTTTTTCATTCACCGATAATACAAATGTGGCGTTTGGTCAAAAAGAACGTAGTTTTACTTCGTTTAAACAAGCCGCCGAAGAAGCTGCCATATCTCGTCTATACGGTGGGATTCACCTACGCCATGCCAACGAAAGCGGCCTGTTAGAAGGCAGTAAAATAGGCCAAAGCGTCAATTCGCTCTTGTGTAAGAAATAAACTTACTAATAGAT
>JBDHXS010000283.1:0-8513 GCA_039810845.1 Runella sp.
ACTACCGACGTCCACGGGCGGTATTCGCTGGCCGCTCGCAGGGGCGACAAACTGGTTTTTAATTTCGTTGGCTATCAAACCGTCGAACGAACCATTGGTAAAGATTCGGTAGTGAACGTCAAGCTCAAAGTAGCTCACGAAGCCTTGCAAGAGGTAGTAGTAACTGGCCTCAGTAAGCGCGAGGCAAAGAGCATGGCTGCTGCACCTGCCTCTTCTTTTGCCTTGATGGGTACACCTCCTCCCGCCATGGGGATGGACTTCAATGCCGAAGAATACAAAGGCATCAACGAAAACGGTTTTCACAATCCTAAAAACAACCCGCTCACCACGTTTTCGATTGACGTAGATAGGGCGGCTTACAGCAACGTGCGCCGACTGCTGAATTTGGGGCAATTTCCGCAGAAAGACATGGTGCGGATTGAGGAAATGATTAACTATTTTGACTACGATTATCCGCAGCCCAAAGGCGAACACCCCGTAGTTATTCAAACCGAACTGTCAGATTCGCCTTGGAATAAAGGCTTGAAATTGCTCCACATCGGGCTGCAAGCCAAAACCATCCCCAGCGATAACCTACCTGCGTCGAACTTGGTATTTTTGGTGGATGTATCGGGGTCGATGGGAATGCCTAACAAATTGCCTTTGGTCAAAAAAGCCTTCAAATTATTGGTCAATCAGCTTCGTCCCAGCGACCGCGTGGCCATTGTGGTGTACGCAGGAGCGGCAGGAACAGTGCTCCCCTCTACGCCTGGCAATCATACTTCTACCATCAAAGATGCCTTAGACAATCTTCAGGCGGGAGGTTCAACGGCGGGTGGCGAGGGCATCCGATTGGCCTATAAAATTGCCCAAGACCATTTTATTAAAGGAGGCAATAACCGCGTCATTTTGGCCAGTGATGGCGACTTCAACGTGGGCGTTTCGAGCGAGGGCGAATTGCAACGATTGGTCGAAGAAAAACGCCAAAGCGGTGTGTATTTGAGTGTTTTGGGCTTTGGAATGGGTAATTACAAAGACAACAAAATGGAAACCTTGGCCGACAAAGGCAACGGAAATTATGCCTACATTGACAACCTACAAGAAGCCCAAAAGGTATTTGTGCATGAATTTGGCGGGACACTTTTTACCGTTGCCAAAGACGTAAAATTACAGTTAGAATTCAATCCGAAATTCGTGAAAGGGTACCGCTTGATTGGGTATGAAAACAGAGTGCTTGCCAACGAAGACTTTCACAATGACAAAAAAGATGCGGGCGAAATGGGCAGCGGCCATACCGTGACGGCTTTGTACGAAATCATTCCCGCAGGAGTGGAAAGCGCTTATTTGAATAAGGTGGATGACTTAAAATACCAAAAAAGTGCGGAAGTAACCGCCTCTTCGGACGAATTGGTGACCATCAAACTCCGTTACAAGCAACCCGATAGCGAGACAAGCCGCCTTTTTGAAGTACCTGTGCGTAATACAGTGACGCCTTTGGCCAGCACTTCCAATAATTTCCGTTTTGCGGCCGCGGTGGCCGAATGGGGGCTATTGCTTCGCAGCTCGGATTTTAAGGGCGAAGCTTCTTATCGTCAGGTCGTTGACCTTGCCCAAGGAGCTATTGCCAAAGACCCAGAAGGCTATCGCGCCGAATTTGTGCGCTTGGTCAAATTGGCTCAGTCGCTGGATACCTCCAAAACAGTTGCCAAAAAAGACGAATAAAAAAATGCCCGTAGGTGGGCTTATCGCCTGCCTACGGGTCATTTCCAGCCACTATATATAACCTAACCTATCTAAACTTTCCTGTTTTTGGCGAGTAGTTGCCCAATGGAAAACTTACTCCGACGTTGAGTCCCCACGAGCGGTTGTGTACGTCCGAAGCGTTGGTCATCACGTTGGTAAGGCCAATGTTGTAGCGCAAATCAGCGTTGAGCCATACTTTATTTTTGAGGGAATAATTGAGCCCTGCGCCCAAAGCTGCCCCCGCATCTACGCCTTTGTAAGCCCGTGCCGCCCCTTCGGGATTGATATTTACGTTACTTTCATTGACGGCTTTGACCAAAAATCCAACGTAAGGCCCTGCCATCAATTTGGGACGAAGTGCGTTGCCACGGCCATTGAGGTAATACGTTCCCATGATGGGTACTTGGATGTAATCAAGGTGACCTTTAGAGGCTCCGTTCCCCGATTCGCCCCCAATTCGTGAATACAACAGTTGTCCATTGACTCCAAAACGACTTTCTCCGCTGTAATTGATAAAAATACCCGCCGAGTTGCCTACTTTCCAGTCGTTATAAATAGGGTGATTGGTCAATCTCGAAAAATTTACCCCTACAATCGGGCCGAAAGAGACGTTTTCTTGGGCAATTGCCTGTTTGCCTGTCAAAAGCAAGGCAATGATTGCGATAATATAGGCACTTCTTTTCATGGTTGTGAGTGAGTTTTTGTGGTTGTACTTTTCCTTCAAAAACCTCATTCCACTTGTTTTAAGAAAAAAACCAGCCCAAAAACGGGGAAAATTTTCCTCATTTTTGGGCTGGTTTGTGGGGAGTCTTGGGTTAACGGGGTTTTGAGAAACCCCTTGCTCAGGTTATAAGTAACCTGAGCCACGTTTTTATTTCGGCATTGTCGGGCGAACTTCAATTTTACTTGGCAACGTGCGGGGATTCATTTTTAATAAATCCACCACAATTTGCCCAATGTCTTCGGGTTGAATCTTCCACGCATCTTTTTCGGAAGGTTCGTGATTATTAAAGTGCGTCGCTACCGAACCTGGCATAATCGTCGTTGCTTTGATACCAGCGTTACGCACGTCCATCATTACCGCCTGCGTAAAACCTACCAAGCCAAATTTACTGGCATTGTAAGCCGAGCCGTTGGCAAAAAAGTTGGTACCTGCCAAGCTCGCAATCGTAATCAAATAGCCTTGCGACGCCGTAAGGGCGGCCAACGACGCTTTGGTGCTGTAAAAAACGCCCGTTAGGTTAATGTCAATCGTTTCTTGCCACTGTTCGAGGGTCAACTTTTCGATGGGAGCAAAATGCCCTACCCCTGCGTTGGCAACGAGCACATCAAGACGTCCCCATTTTTCCAACACCTGATTCACCGCCGCTTGCTGAGAACCAAAGTTTCTCACGTCGGCTACGACTCCTAACGCCGCGTCTTCTTGCCATTGATTCAATTGTGCCGCTGCCGCTTCTACCGTTTCTGCGTTGCGACCCGTTATGGCCACTTTGTACCCTTCTTTGATGAGCATTTCGGCCACACCCAGACCAATTCCCTTCGTTCCTCCCGTAATCAGAGCCGTTCTTAGTATTTCTTTCATGGTTCTTTCTTTTTCGTGTATGTTAATTGTTTGTTCGTTTCTCAACAACACCATCTCCTCCAAATGAAATCCCGAATCGCCCTGTTTTTAGTCGTTGGTTTAGGTATTTTACCCCAATGGTTCAGACAAGCGCCTGCTACCCAACCCAACATTATCTATATTTTGGCCGACGACATGGGGCAAGGCGACGTATCGGCATTTAACCCAAACGCCAAATTTAAAACCCCGCACCTCGACCAATTGGCGGCGGAAGGAATGCGTTTTACGGATGCCCACTCAGGCTCGGCGGTGTGTACGCCTACGCGCTACGGGATTCTTACGGGGCGGTATTCGTGGCGTAGTAAGCTCAAAAAGGGGGTTACGTGGAGCTACGATTCGGCACTTATTGAAGACAAACGACTGACTGTGGCTTCCTTTTTGAAACAAAACGGCTACCAAACTGCCTGCGTCGGAAAATGGCATTTGGGGCTCAATTGGGCACCTAAAAACGACCCCGTTGTACCCGTTGATTTTTCTCTACCCGTCCAAAAATCGCCGAACGAATACGGTTTTGACTATTCTTACATCATTCCTGCCTCCCTCGACATTCCGCCTTACGTCTATGTTGAAAATGGCCGAGTCACCGCCCAACCCGACCGCGAAACGGAATCTAAAACGCAGTACGGATGGTGGCGAAAAGGGCCTACTGGTGCCGATTTTAAGCACGAGGAGGTGTTGGGACGGTTTGTTCAAAAATCGGTGGAATACATTCGTAGTCGTACAGCTTCGCAACCTTTTTTTCTGTACCTACCACTGGCCGCGCCTCACACGCCCATTTTGCCTAACGGGCAATGGCTGGGCAAATCGGGGCTGAACGAATACGGCGATTTTGTGCTGATGGTGGACGACGTGGTTGGGCAAATCCAACAGGCACTCCGTCAGCAAGGGATGGACAAGAATACGCTAATCATTTTTACGTCCGACAACGGCTGCGCGCCTTACGCGGGTACTGAGCTCATGGAAAAAGCGGGGCATTTTGCCAGCAATGGGTTTCGTGGCTACAAAGCCGATACCTACGAAGGAGGGCATCGAGTGCCGTTTATTGCCAAGTGGGCGGGGCGTATTAAACCCAATACGGCCTCCGACCAAACGATTTGTTTAACCGATTTTATGGCTACTTGTGCAGGGATTCAGGGCAAAAAACTCCCCCAAAATGCGGGCGAAGACAGCTACGACCTGGGGTCTGTTTTGTTTGGCAAAAAACCAACGAAACCATTGCGGGAAGCCACCGTTCATCACTCGGTAGAAGGGTTGTTTTCCATTCGACAAGGCGAGTGGAAACTGATTTTGGACGCAGGTTCAGGCGGATGGAGTTACCCCAAACCTGGCAAGGATTACGAAGGTTTACCCACAGTACAACTCTATAATTTGAAAAATGACCCTGCCGAAAAAACCAACCTTTATGCTCAATATCCCGACAAAGTAACGCAACTCAAATCTTTGCTCCGCAAATACATTCAAGACGGACGCAGCACCGCAGGAACGCCCCAACCGTATGTTCAAAGTGCCTCTTGGCCAGGGGTGAAAGGTTGGTAGGGGCTAAAATAGTTTCGGAAACAGCATCGCTACTCGACGGCGATACTCCACGTAGGCATCTCCAAATTCGCGCACAAGTTTTCGTTCTTCATATACAATGCCAATACGAATATAGACCGTAACGCACACCGCCATAATCAGAGCTTGGAGGGTGGCATCATGCAAGAAAAGCCCACACACGGCCAAAATAGTACCCGTATATAACGGATGCCGTACGTAACGCAGCAGCCCTCCCGTTCGGAATTCGTTAGGAGTGGCCAAGGAAGCGGGAGCCGAGAGTCCTAAAAATTCGCGCAAATCGTACCCTCGCAATGCTTTTAGGGCAATGAGTACACCTCCCCAAAATAGTACGATTGCTAAACCGTCTATCCACCACTCAACTGGCCAAAGGCGTTCTTTGGGGAGTAAACGTTGGTACCACAACAATCCTATCAACAATACAAATGCCAGCACATTGTACATCAAGCGATAGTAGCAAAAAGCACTCCCTAATTTTTGTTCAAAAAAACGCTTGACTTGGTGGCTTGCTAATACGCTGTGTAGTAGCCCATAAGCTAACCAAAGGATGAATTGTAGAAGGAAACAAAGCATGTTTTGCATATTTTTATTTACAAATATTTGGTAAACAATATTTGGTAAATTACTTTTGTGTCGAAATAAATATTTAACAAAAACAAGTAATTATGGAAAAAGAGAAAATAAATTATTCATTTAACCACAGTTTGTATGTTCGTAAAATTTGAAAATGACTATTTACAGAACTTATATGAAGGAAAACCTCTTAAAGGAAAGCCTAAATACAGTAACTCGGTAGTTACTAACTTCATCGACAAAGTCAATATTATTATTAGTGTCGAAAACTCCACCAAGCTTCATCAATACAAAAGTTTGCATTTTGAAGAATTAAAAGGGAATCGCAAAGGAACTTACTCAATAAGAATCGACCGAAGTTATAGGTTAGAATTCAGAATAGACAAAGATAAAATAAACCTTTTAGAATTAGTTATAATCGACGACTTAACCAATCATTATCAATAACTTACAAGAACCTACTTCTTTGGGAATAAAAGCTATAAGTAATAAATGAGGTAAATATTTTACATAACCCCAAAGTTTAAAATTTTTATGATTTACAAAGTAATTGGCAGTGACGGACGAGAACTCCGTCCTGCCTTTCCAACTCATCCAGGAAAAGTAATAGAAATGGAGTTGGAGGCAAGAGAGCTAAAAAAGTCGAGTTTTGCCATGGATTTACGAATGTACCCTTCGCATTTTTCTGACATTTTGAAGGGTAGAAGAGGTATTTCTGCGGCCATTGCTCTTAAATTAGAAAAAGCCCTTGGCATTGATGCGGCATTCTGGCTCCGAATGCAAATGGATTATGATTTAGCCATTGAACGACAAAAATTGGTAGAAGCGTAGCATAGTTTCAGCGGTTATCACTATTTTCGATGCCTGTCCAACGCTAACCACGAAAATCTGTGAAAAAACTATCTTTCCTTGGCTTCTTCTTATTGAGTTATTGTTTTGGTGAACTATCGGTCGTCGCTCAATCGTACAAACCGCCCGTTTTCACCGATCCCGACCGAATGAAGAAAATCGAGTCGGTATTGCCCACCGTTGACAAAATTTACAAAGAATACGCCGAAAAAAATCATTTCCCTGGGTTTACATACGGCGTGGTGGTCGATGGCAAACTGATTCACACGGGGACGGCGGGCTATACCGACCTTACCAAAAAAACGCCCGCCACGACGCAGTCGCTTTTCCGCATTGCGTCGATGAGTAAAAGCTTCACGACCATGGCGATTTTGCAATTGCGCGATGCGGGCAAACTCGACTTGGACGACCGCGCCGACAAGTACATTCCTGAAATGAAGAATACGAAATTGCTCACGGCCGACGCCCCCGCCATTACGATTCGTCATTTACTCACGCACGCGGCAGGTTTTCCCGAAGACAACCCGTGGGGCGACCGCCAATTGGCCGATACCAACGAAGAATTACTAAAACTAATCAAAAGTCCCATTGCTTTCTCAAATACCCCAGGAGTGGCGTACGAATACAGCAACTTGGGTATTACGCTACTGGGCTATATTATCCAAAAAGTATCGGAAAAAACCTACCAACAGTTCATCAACGACAACATCTTCCAACCCCTCGGCATGACCCACACCCAATGGGAGTATGCCGAAGTTCCCGCCGACAAGCTCGCCCACGGCTACCGCTGGCGCGACGGCCAATGGACAGAAGAAGCCCTTCTTCACGACGGCGCATGGGGCGCAATGGGTGGTTTGATTACGTCTATCGATGATTTTAGCAAATACATGGCACTACATTTGGCGGCTTGGCCTCCCAAAAACGATGCCGATAACGGCCCACTAAAACGGAGTTCGATCCGGGAAATGCACCAACCTTGGAACATCAGTGGCTTTTCTCCCCAGTTCAAATACGCGACGGGTCGCCCGTGCGCTACGGTGTCGGCCTATTGTTATGGTCTCAATTGGCTGCGCGACTGCGAAGGCCGCGAATACGTAGGTCACAGCGGCGGTTTGCCTGGTTTTGGTAGCAACTGGCGCATTTTGCCTCAATACGGCATTGGGGTAGTGGCTTTTGCCAATGTTACTTATGCACCCACCGTCCCGATTAACCTCCAAATCTTGGATACGCTCATTGTAAGTGCCCAGCTAAAACCTCGTCAGCTACCCGCCTCCGACATTCTAAAACAACGCCAACAACAACTCACCCAACTCCTTCCTAACTGGCAAAATGCCGAAAGCAGCGGGCTATTTGCCGAAAACTTCTTCGCGGATTACTCTTTGGAAGCCCTCAAAAAAGAAGCGTCCGCTTTGTTTGAAAAAGCAGGAAAGATTGTGAGTATAAAAGAAATTATTCCCGAAAATCAATTACGCGGTCGTTACCTTATTGAAGGAGAAAAAGCAACACTCTGGGTGTCGTTTACGCTTACGCCCGAAAGCAAGCCGTTGATTCAGGAGTATCATATTGGGGAGGTGAGGAAATAATACCTGTATGAACAAGTTAACATTAGATTTCCCCCTTTCCCCTCCTTTTGCATAGTAAAAAACATACCCAATCCCTATGCAAACCTCCCGCGGAGATTTTATTCGTTCGGCTTCGGTGGCTACTGGAGCAAGTTTATTCTCATTTACCCCCCTCGAATTGCTGGCAAGCCAACGCAAACGAGTCTCTGCCAATGATAAATTACAATTGGGAGTGATTGGTTGCAAAGGCATGGGGTGGTCGGATTTACGCTCCCACCTCCAAATGAGCGAGGTCGAGTGCGTGGCCTTGGCCGACGTGGACCAAAGTGTTCTCGACCAGCGCGCAGCCGATGTGCAAACCGCCCGTGGCAATCGCCCTCAACTCTACAAGGATTACCGCAAAATGCTCGAAAACAAGGACATCGACGCGGTGATTGTAGGTACGCCCGACCATTGGCACTGCTTAGCGTTGACAGATTCATTGGCAGCGGGCAAACACGTTTATTGCGAAAAACCGTTGGCCAATTCCATCGAAGAATGTAACATCATGCTTGCTTCGGCCAAACGCGCGGGTAAAATTATCCAAATTGGACAGTGGCAACGGAGCGGCTCTCAATACGAAAAAGCCATTG
>JBDHXS010000284.1:0-8501 GCA_039810845.1 Runella sp.
AAATCTAATGTTGAAACAACAGCAAATCTATGCTCAATATCCGGTTTTAACCCTTTTTTTGCATTGAGCGGAACCTAAGTTTAGTTTCATTCGCACTGAATAAATGTTAGTTTTGCGTTTTCAATACGTTTAGAAAAAATTATCCGTTAGACGTTATAAAAAAATATTTCAATGACAGCTAACGGATAACAGATTAAGGAAAAAGAGCATGAGTGAAATTACCAAAGAATCCACCGAAGAGAAATCGCTGAACTTCATCGAACAAATCATTGAAGAAGACCTTCGTACAGGCAAACACGGAGGAAGAGTATTGACGCGTTTTCCGCCCGAGCCCAATGGCTATCTACACATTGGTCACGCCAAATCCATCTGCTTGAATTTTGGGGTTGCTCAGCGCTATGGCGGTGCTACCAACTTACGTTTTGATGATACCAATCCCGTCACCGAAGATACCGAGTATGTTGATTCTATAAAAAATGATGTGCAATGGCTTGGTTTTCACTGGGTAAATGAATTTTATGCCTCTGACTATTTTGACTATTTGTACGAATTTGCCATTAAGTTAATCAACAAAGGATTGGCTTATGTGGACGAGTCCACGTCGGAACAAATGGCAGCCATGAAAGGAACGCCAACCGAAGCAGGAACCAACAGCCCGTATCGCGATAGAAGCATTGAAGATAATCTGGACTTGTTTGTACGGATGAAAAACGGTGAGTTTGCCGAAGGTACTCATATTCTCCGCGCTAAGATTGACATGGCTTCGTCCAACATGATCATGCGCGACCCGATTATTTATCGTATCAAGTTTGCTCATCACCACCGTACAGGCGACAAATGGTGCATTTATCCCATGTACGATTTTGCGCATGGGCAGTCGGACTCAATTGAAGAAATTACGCACTCGATCTGTACGTTGGAGTTTGTGCCTCACCGTGAGTTGTACGATTGGTGTATCGAGAACTTAGAAATTTTTCCTTCAAAACAATACGAATTTGCACGTTTGAACCTCACTTACACTGTAATGAGCAAACGCAAGCTGCTGCAACTTGTCAATGAAGGCCATGTAACAGGTTGGGATGACCCACGCATGCCGACGATTTCGGGGCTTCGCCGTCGCGGATTTACTCCCGAATCTATCCGCGAGTTTTGCGACCGTATCGGTGTTGCCCGCCGCGACAACTTGATTGATGTAAGTTTGTTGGAATTCTGTATCCGCGAACACCTCAATAAAGTAGCCGCACGGCGTATGGTGGTACTCGACCCACTTAAAGTGGTGATTACCAACTTTCCTGAGGGAAAAACGGAGATATGTCACAGCGAAAATAACCCCGAAGATCCCGAAAGTGGAATGCGTGAGATGCCGTTCAGGAGAGAGGTATTTGTAGAGCGCGAAGATTTTATGGAAAACCCACCCAAAAAATACTTCCGTTTGGCTGTAGGACAAATGGTTCGCTTGAAGAGTGCATATATTATCCGTTGCGATGAAGTCCTCAAAGATGAGGCGGGAAATGTGACCGAGCTGCGTTGTTCGTACATTGAAAATAGCAAAAGTGGTAATGATACCTCGGGAATTAATGTAAAAGGTACGCTACATTGGGTATCGGCAGCCGACGCCTTGCCAGTGGAAATTCGCCAATACGACCGTCTGTTTAAGGTAGAAGACGTAGCATCAGCCGAGGGAGATTTTAAAGAACATATCAATCCTGATTCGTTGCAGGTGATAACGGGCTACGCCGAACCTGCCTTGAAAGAGGCGGAAGTGGGTGCAAAATTTCAGTTTATCCGTAAGGGATATTTTTGTTTGGATTCCGATTCTACGCCTGATAAATTGGTTTTCAACCGCACCGTAGGCTTAAAAGATACTTGGGGGAAAGTAGCAGTTAAGTAAATGTGATTGTTTTAACAAAAACGGTACTATACATTTTGAGTTGTAGTACCGTTTTTTTGTTAAAATTACTTTGTAGATTCAATTCTTAATGTGCTTTTTTAGAGTTTTGTGGTATAAGGTTACTTCGTTAAATAGCTTACTTAGGCTACCTCTGTGAGCAAATTGATAAGAATGAAAAAAATCCTGTTAGTAGAAGATGAAGTCCATGTAGTGAGCTTTATAAAAAAAGGCTTGACCGAAGAAGATTTTGAAGTATCAGTCGCTTTAAATGGTGATACAGGTACGGCAATGGCTTCAAATAACAATTATGATTTGATTATACTCGATATAATGCTACCCGACAAAAACGGTATAGATGTATGCAAGGACTTACGTAATAAACATATTCAGACCCCTATTTTATTCTTAACTGCTCTAAATACGGCTGATAATATTGCCCTTGGACTAAATTCTGGAGCAGATGATTATTTGGCTAAACCTTTTAAATTTATCGAATTGGTAGCTAGAATTAAAGCGTTGTTGAGGCGGTCAAGTACGAGTGGATCTGAAATCAGGAATAAGGAAAATATCTATTCAGTAGCAGACTTAAAAGTGGACGATGATGCCAAAACAGTAGAGCGAAGCGGAGAGTTAATATCGCTAACTGCCACCGAATATCGTTTACTGTTTACTTTAATCAAGAATAAAGGCAGAGTTCTGTCACGAGTTGATTTGCTTGAAAGTGCTTGGGATATTAATTTTAACTTGGCCACAAACGTGGTGGATGTATATATTAATTATTTGCGAAAAAAGATTGATTCTGCTCACGAAACCAAACTCATTCATACGGTAATTGGTATGGGGTATGTTCTGAAAGAAACATGAAGACTCAGTTAAAAATAGCCTTATTCTTAATTGCTACTAATATAATGATGCTTCTTCTTTTTGGGGGGAGCATCTATTATTTTTTGTATAATTACTCCTATACAGATTTCTATAAAAGATTAGAAACCAGAGCAACCATAGCTGCTAAGTATAATTTTGATGCCGATAAAGTGACCGCCGAATCATTTAAAACAATAAGAGAAGAACATCTTGAAAGGCTTACAGAAGAAAAAGAGTATTTATACCAGATTGAGCAAAATTCGGATTTGAAAGAAGTAGCAAAGAAATCTTTGTTACCGCTCCATTTTATCAGGGATATTGTAGCAAATGCCAAGTCAACACTTCAAATCAACGATACATTTTATACTGGAATTCGCTATAATAACAATGAGAAATTGTACATAGTGGTGGTATCGGCTAAAAATTATTATGCTTCGCACCACCTACTGTTTATGCGAAACATCATCTTTGTAGCCATTATATTAATCATCTTGATAACCACTTACTTATCTTTATTTTTCTCAAAACATATTTTTGACCCTATAAAAAATATCACTCGCCGAGTGAAGCAAATAAGTACTGAAAATATCCATTTGAGAATAGAGGAAAATAATGAAGATGATGAAATAAGCCAGTTAATTTCTACTTTTAATGATTTGCTAAATCGGCTTGAAACGGCTTTTGAAACCCAAAAAAACTTTATTAGCAATGCTTCTCATGAGTTTGGAACGCCATTGACTTCAATTATGGGCGAAGCAGAGGTAATGCTTATGAAAGAAAGGAGCCCTGAAGAGTATCAGCAGTCGCTGACGAGTATTCTGGGACAGGCTGAAAGATTAAATCAAATCACGCAGACCTTGCTTTACTTGGCCCAAACGGGCTATACCAACAAAAGAGTTCATTTTGAGATACTGCGAACCGACGAACTTATATGGCAGACCAAAGAGATGATAGATAAGCTAAACCCTAAAAATAATATACAAATTGATTTTAGCCTTTTGCCCGAGAATCCAAAGAAATTAAAGGTCATGGGCAACAAACAGTTATTGTACCTTGCCTTCACTAATATATTGAACAATGCCTGCAAATACTCAAATAATAAACCCGTGCAAGTCACGATAGCTTCTAGTGACAATCAGGTGTTTTTAGCCTTCAAAGATCAAGGTATTGGGATTCCAGCTTCTGAAATGCCCTTTATTTATGATCCATTTTTTCGGGCTTCCAATACCCGCAACTTTGAAGGCTATGGTATCGGATTGCCTTTGGCTCGTAATATTATTAAAATTCATAATGGACACCTTCAAGTATCTTCAGTAGTTGAGAAAGGTACTACTGTACAAATCAAACTTCCACTCGCGGTTATTCAATAATTTTAGTACTCTTATCAAATTCTAATCTTACTCTTAGACGGCTCTCATCTGTTCTTCAAAGCTTTGTGCTTTAATTTTTTCACGATAAAAAAATTAGCGCATGGCAAGAACAATATTTATCCCGACAGACTTCAAGATTGCGTCTTTGAATACCCTCAAGTTAGCACTTAACAACATTCAAGAGGAAAAAGTGAATGTCATATTGGTGTATTGCGAAGAGGAACCTGATTCGATTACAGAGTTTTTGTTTTATACTCCCCAAAAAACAATCAAGTCGCTCAAAAGCCCAGAGTTTGAAGAAGCTATTTCAATCATTAGAAATAGATACGAGACAGTGATTCAATCAATTAATATTGAATTGTTCCATGGATATACTGTCAATTCCCTAAAGAATTTTGTTGAGGCAAGAAAAATAGACACCATCTACTTGCCGAAAAGCTACGCTTTGCAACTTCCCAAAAACGGTTTTGACCCCATTCCTCTTATTAAAAAATCAAAATTACCCTATCAGGAAGTAGGCTGGGAAACCAATGACTATGCCTCAGAGCAAGTCCAGTTAAATACTTTATTTAGTTACTAAACCTTTTATCCATGTATCCAAAATGAACAAGCAAACCTTTCCAACAACGCCTGTTGGCCGACTAAAATTATTTTTTACTTTTTTTGATTCTCGCTGGGAAGACCTCACCAAAGACTCTTGGCTAAAGACGGTGTATCGAGATTTCAGTGCAGGATTGATTGTAGCCATGACCGCCATTCCGATGGCCATGGGTTTTGCTATTGCTATGGGAATGCGCCCTGAGCATGGTATCATTGCGGGAGCATTGGCATGTGTAGTAGGTCGAACTTTTGGAGGGTCGAAGTATCAAGTATATGGGCCTACGGCGGCCTTTATTCCAGTGATTGCAGCTTTGATTACAAAATACGGCCCAGCGAGCGGTGGTTCGTTTGAATTGGCACACGGGTTTTTGGTACTCGTGTCCATGATTTCTGGGGTAATTTTGATCATACTCGGGATTTACGGAGCTGGAAAATACGCAAAACTGGTACCCAACTCAATCATTGTTGGCTTTACGGTTGGTATTGCTGTTTCTATTGCACTTACTAATTTTGAAGACATTTTAGGTATAGAAAACTTTAAAGACTTTCTTGGACAAGATGAGGATATTAAGGGGGGGCTTTTCCATAATTTATACTTAGCATTTGGTAACTTAGGAGTAATTAATGTATGGTCAGTGTTTTTAGGTGTACTCACTTTTGTTTTAGCAAAATATTTACTGAAAATTTCTATTTTTATTCCAGGGCCTGTTATTGCTATGGCTACTGCTACTATATTGTCGGCTACTTTGTTTGCCGATAAAAACATCATTTTAGTAAAAGACTTATACGGCTCTATACCCAATAATTTCTTTGTTTTTAAGGCCCCCTATTTGCCTGAAATGAGTTTGGGAGTAGCCATTGATATCCTGTATTTTGTGGGGGCGATTGTGTTTGTTTCTGGAGTCGAAAGTATTCTTTGTTCTTCGATGGCCGATAAGTTGGCCGAGAATAAAGGAACACCTTTCAATCCTGACAAAGAATTTTTTGGTCAGGGAATGGTTCAAATCATCACGCCACTGGTTCAGGGGTTTCCTTGTACGGGGGCTTTGGCAAGAACGGCTACGAGTATAAAAGCGGGTGCCAGAACTCCTATGGCTGGGTATTTTAAAGCTGTTCTTAAATTAACAATGGCCTATTATTTAGCTCAATATTTAGAGCTTATTCCGATGGCTTGTATTGGTGGTATTTTGGTATGGGTAGCAAGCAACATGATTAAACCCCGTGAAATAAGAGAAATCAAGCATTCAGGTAAGTTTGAGTTTTCAATGATGCTCTACACAGCCGTGATGGTTCCTCTCACTGATTTTTTAACTGGGGTTTTATCAGCTTTGATTATTTATTTTATTGTTAAGAAATTCTTTAACAGAAAGAAAGCTGATAAGAAATTCATTTTGGAATCAGTGCAATAATAAAAGTAGATACACTCGCCTGTTTTCTCCTTACCTTTATCTAAGAAACACACTCCCTTATAGGTGTGTTTCTTATTTTTTTGTAAAAAATTTGTTTTTCGCTGTCTTTCGCTCCCAAGTTGTGCTTGAATCGCTTCAAACTGGGTTTGTCGTTTCCTGCTGAATCTATCGAAATACCCAAATCTAACACTCTGATTCCCTCATTTTTGCCGTATTCATAGAGTCCTTTGTTAAGTAGTACTGCAGGACTGTAATTGCGATAGGAGAGATTGTCGGCAGGACAAAAATTGTACAAAACTTTCTGTCCTACGCGCACTGTCAACGCAAGCGAAGCAAGTGTATCAGCATCTCTAATGCAGAAAACTTGAAAATGATTGGGAAATACTTCCAACCACATTTGTAATTGCTCAAAACTGAAAGAAAGGGTATAACCTAACAGTTGGCGGTTGTACTGAATAAACTCATACACTTCTTGGGCGGAAGGGTTTTGCCACTCTTCAAAACGAAAACCCGCACGCCGGCATTTACGTAAACGCCGACGTTCAGAAGCGTGTAGTCCTCGTTCAAAATCGGTTTCTTTTATTTCAATAAATTGATTATCAATAGACTGAATGATTTCAAAATCATGTCGTAATAGCCCACGTCGAACAAAAGTGCTTCTGGCAGGATTGTAACAATTGGGATAATGCTTAATTTCTAAGCTGGAAATTCCCTGATCTTTGGCAAAGAGTTCAATACAAGCTAACCATTCCGAAAAATTAGCGTGACTTACATATTCTGCTACTTCAAACGAGCCGAAAGAGGCACGATAAGGACTTACTCCTTTGGTATCTTGAACAAATAAGTGAAAAATGCCGTGTGCCTCACTTTGCGTATCAGCATCTGTCAGCACAAACGTATAGAGTAGCGATGCTTTCTGATGGATAACATGCCGTGGCGTGTTGAATAACCAAGACTCCCAACGACACCGAAAATGATGAAGTACCTCTGGCTCATTCTTAAATACCAACGCTTTATAATCGCGTGAATAAGAAGAATTTGCCCTATTTTGTGGGATTATGAGCGTCATTCTAAGATAACTTGTCGGACAAAGATACAAAATCCGCTAACTTTGCGGCATGATTTCAATAACTAACTTATCGTATTATCTCGGCGATCGGGCGTTGTACGAAAACGCCTCACTCCACATAAAGCCCAAAGACAAAATAGGACTTATTGGCCTTAATGGAACAGGAAAATCTACCCTATTGCACTTGATTGTCGGAAATTATCAGCCAGATAGCGGTCATATTTCAAAGTCGGGAGATTGTACTATTGGGTTTTTGAACCAAGATTTGCTCTCTTACCAAAGTGATGAATCTATTTTGTCAGTAGCGATGCAGGCATTTGAACGCGAGAATGAGCTGCAGCGGCAAATGGATGCTATTATCCACGAAATGGAGGTTAATTACCAAGATAAACTCGTAGATAGATTATCCCGTGTGCAAGAGGAGTTTGAGGCACTGGACGGATATACCATTCAGTCGAAAGCGGAAGAGATTTTGGAAGGGCTTGGTTTTTCGACAAATGACTTACAAAAACCGCTACGGCAGTTTTCGGGAGGTTGGCGAATGCGCGTGATGCTGGCCAAGTTATTGTTACAAAAACCTTCTTTGCTTATGCTCGATGAGCCTACCAACCACTTGGACTTGCCTTCGATTCAGTGGGTGGAAAAGTACGTTCAGAGCTACGAAAATGCGGTGATTGTGGTATCGCACGACCGTGAGTTTTTGGACAATGTCTGCGATACGATGGTGGAAGTAAGCAACCAAAAGTTAAACTATTACGGCGGAAATTATTCATTTTATCTCGAAGAAAAAGCCCTTCGTAACGAGATTCAAAAAGGGGCTTACGAAAACCAACAGGCTAAAATCCGCCAAACGGAGCGTTTTATTGAGCGCTTTAAGGCCAAAGCAACCAAAGCAAAACAAGCCCAAAGCCGAGCCAAAATGTTGGAACGAATGGATCGGGTGGAGGCTGTAGTGGATGAAAATGCCAAAGTGCATTTCCGTTTCCAATTTACGACCCAGCCAGGCCGCCATGTGCTTCAATTAGAGGATGTTTCGAAAGCATACGGCGAAAAGGAAATTCTGAAAAATAATGGTTTTCGGGTAATACGATTTAAAAATGAAGAAGTACTGGGCAATATCGAGAAAGTACTCAAACTAATCGTTCACGCACTCCAAAGTCCCCCTTCGGGGGATTTAGGGGGCCACTATCCTGCTGACTTCATTTCAGAAGGAGTGGACCAGACACGCGGATGGTTCTTCACCCTGCATGCTATCAGTACCATGGTCAAAGGCTCTGTGGCTTTCAAAAACGTGATTT
>JBDHXS010000285.1:0-8485 GCA_039810845.1 Runella sp.
AAATAGTTGAGAAAACTAAGAAGTATTGTTTTATCTTTCAAGGGCAGTGTCGTGCTTTTTATAACCTTAACCCCTTCTTTTATGCTTTTTCGCCCTACTTACTTACCTAATCTCACACCGCTACGTGGTATAGCCGCGTTGATGGTCATTATCTTTCATTTTTATGCCTTTGTTTCCCCCCTCATTGACCCTCAAACGAGTTTAGCAATGAGAAGGTGGTACTTAATGGTGGATTTTTTCTTTGTATTGAGTGGGTTTATTATGATGCACGTTTATGGTGAATGGTTTACTGAAAATGTTTCTCGACATACCTTCCTGAAGTACTTAGGCGCGAGATTTGCACGTATTTACCCATTACATTTTGTAACGCTTTTGTGGGTAGTTGGTCTTTTTACGTTATTTCGGGTGAAAGGTATCTATTTAGATGCCAATGCGTCTTCAGTAGGAAATTTTTCCAAAATACCTGAACATTTGCTTTTGCTACACGGCTTAGATATGCCCCGAACAGGTACATGGAACACACCTTCATGGTCAATTGCGGCAGAATGGTTGATGTATTTGGTGTTCCCTTTTTTGGTGCAACCATTTTATCGTTTTCGTAGTATTGGTAGGGTAGTCGCAATGATTGGAGCACTATTGCTTTATGCTTCTGTCCCAGCCAGTAAAATAGTGCCAGGCTACGAAGCATTTAGATTAGAAAACGGCATTGATAATATTGTTACTCCGTGGAATTTGGTACGATGCTTGGCTGGTTTTTTGATTGGAATGGTGACTTATCGTGCCTTTCAAGCCAAAATAGGGATAGAATGGCTAAAAAATGGCTGGTTGCTACCCCTAATTGGTGTAGCACTTTTGATAGCGTATCATTTTCAAGTTTCGGATTTAATTACGGTTTGGGCATTTCCTATCATTATTTTGATAGCCTGTTATAACCAAGGAAAACTCTCAGGAATTTTACAGACAAGCGTTTTTCAACGTCTGGGATATTGGTCTTACTCCATTTATTTGGTGCATATCCCAATTATTTTTACTTTTTTGGCTATTCAACTTCTGCAAAACCCTCCTGTTCCCAACAAACCAAGTCCTCCATTAACGTACGTTGGAGGCTGGGGGCCGTGGATTATGTGCTTTATTTTTGTGTTACTGGTAATAGGCGTAGCGGCTCTAACCTATCGGTTTGTGGAGTTACCTGCCCGCAAGTGGCTCAATGCCAAGTTTGAAAGTGGAAATACACAAATAGTATCATCATCTATATAACCTTTCTAAAACATGCAAAAAACCGCATTTGTAACTGGCGGCACGGGCTTTATTGGCATCAATCTCCTCAAAAAACTCGTAGCTGATGGCTGGAATGTGACAGCCTTACATCGCCCAACTTCTGACCTCACTTATCTCAAAAATCTGGACATCAACTGGGTAGTAGGCACGCTGGAGGACCGACTTTCGCTTGAGCAGGGTATGCCCAGTGACTTAGATGCCGTTTTTCACATAGCGGGCGATGTAAATATGTGGAAAAAACGCTATGCTGCCCAAACTGAAACCAACGTGACAGGTACGCGCAATATGGTGGAAGTGGCAGCAGCCAAAAAAGCCAAATGTTTCGTGCATACGTCGAGTATCTCGGCGTGGGGCGACGTGCGCGGCCTCACTACCGAAGAAACCCCGCAGCGGGGCGCTATTTCAAGTGGCAACTATGAACGTACCAAATGGGCAGGCGAACAGGAAGTCCTGAAAGGAACGGCCTTGGGCATGAAAGTAGTCGTCATGAATCCTACCGTTGTGTTAGGTCCTTACGACGTTACTACTTGGGGACAAGCCTTTATCGCTCTTCAGAACGATGATTCACCTTTTATTCCACCCGGCACGAGTTGTTTTGTTCATGTAGATGAGGTCGTGAAAGCGCACATTGCAGCCGTAGAAAAAGGGCGAAATGGCGAGAAATACATTTTGGGTGGTGAAAATGCCTCTTTCGAGGTCTTCATGAGCGAAATCTGCCGCCTGCTGGGCAAGAAAACACCGCGTGTAGCAAGCGTTTTTTTATTCAAATTACTGGGGCAAGTCTTCGATTTTATATCCATTTTTACCAATAAGCCCCCGCTAATCTCCCCCGAATTAGCAGATGAAATTAGCAGACAAGACTACCGTTTTTCAAGCGAAAAAGCCCAACGAGAATTGGGATTACAAATAGTCCCCTTGAATGTCTGCGTCAAAGATTGCTATGATTGGTTGAAGAAAGAAAAGTTTTTAGTATAGAGGTGGTACGATCATCCTGACCGTAATTTCAGTCCATGATTGGGAATAGAGCTAATCAAAATCATGGACTGAACGGCGAAACGCCGCACCACGAAAATGTCGCATTTTTACAATCACAGCAAAAAGCGATAAAGTAATTTTGAATCGTTAAACTAAAACATAAAAAGACGATGAAAAAATCACTTATCATCCTGTGTGTCCTTACATTATTGGGGCAAATAAGCCATGCCCAAAATACCAAAGCACGTCTGTTGGCCGACTGGGAACGGGGCAAAAAATTTATGACTGAATATTTAGCCGCCATGCCAGAAGATGGGTATAGTTTTAAACCTACGCCTGAAATTCGCAGCTATTCCCAACAGATGATGCACGTAGCTGATGCCAACTTCGCGTTTGCTTCGGCAGCAAGTGGCAAAGCCAGCCCCTACCAAGGCTCGGCAGAAAAAGCCTCTGACCATTCAAAAGCAACTGTTACCAAAACGGTTATGCAAAGTATTGATTTTACAATAGAGGCTTTGAAGGGTATTTCAGATGCCGATTTTGAGAAAAAAGTAAAAGTATTTGGACAAGAATTGACCGTTGAAAGCACGTTGTCAAAGTCTTTTGAACACATGTGCCATCACCGTGGGCAAACCACCATTTACCTACGTCTCAAAGGCATTAAACCTCCAGCCGAAGGATTGTTTTAAACTTCCCTGAACTCTTTTCTTCATGAAAACACTATTTTCAAGTCTCATTCTATTTGTTATAACAATTCCCCTTTGGGGGCAAGGGGGCTTATGGACTGCTGCCGACCGCCAATACACGCTCGACAACATGAAGCGTACCCGCGATGAGCTCATCAAAGAAACCGAAAGACTTACTCCTGCCCAGTGGGCTTTTCATGAGTCAGCCGACCGCTGGTCGATTGGAGAAATTGTAGAACATTTGGCCCTGTGGGAAATTATTTGGAATCGAGAAATCAGCATTGGCACGCGTAACAAACCCACGCCAGAACTCAATGCCACAAGCAAACCAGATAGCTATTATAATGAGTTTATTATGGAGGATGCCAAGCACAATGCCTCCGATTATACCAAACCAACAGGATTTATTGAAGGCAAAAACAACTTGATTTTCTTCTTGCGGAATCATGGGATTAATCTTAAATTTATTGAAACAACGCAGGTCGATATGCGTGCGCATTTTGAATTTACCAATACCCCCAACCCTCGAAATATGCACCAAGTGCTGATTTTTCAGTGGGGACACGTAGACAGGCACTTGCGTCAGATCAGAAAAGTGAAAGCACATCCCAATTATCCTAAATAATTAATCTCGTATTTTGTCGCCCTGAAAGGGTCTAAATTCTTTAAACCAACATTCCAAACCCTCACGGACAGGATGGCGAAACGTCGCCCCGACCGTACAAAAAAACTATGAAAACGACCAAAACTACCGACTCCCTTACTGACCTTACTCGTAAAGGCACTTGTATTGAATTTTTTTCGGCTTATCAGGAACTGGATACCGAACGCATGATCAACCTCGCTACCCCCGAAGCCACCGTATGGTTTCAGCCCCTCGGCGAAGACGGCAAAGGCAAATTTCAGGAATTTGGCAAAGCCGTGTGGGGTTTATTGATGGACTGCTTTCCTGACTTAGACAACACCGTTGATAGTATGTATTCTGAAGACGAAGCTGTTATTTGCAAAGTGGCCATTTTTGGTACGCAGGAAAAAGAATTTTTGGGCTTACCCAGCAAAGGCTTGAAATTCAACAGCGACCACATTTTTGTGTTTCGTTTCGATGAAAACGACAAAATCACTGACCTCAAAATCAGCTGGAACCACGAGAGTTTTGTGGCACAATTGACAGGAGCCTAATATTTTCTTGGCCGTTTGCTAAATTCAAGGGCTTCCTTTTTGAGGTTTCCTGCTTAAATCATTAACTTTCGGTAAATCATATGATTTACTTATGTTTTACCGAAAGTTTCCCTCTCCTACTCATTTAACCCCCTTTGTCGAGTGTTTTTACATTTGGGAATACAGTAAAACACTTACGAAGTCGTTCACTATCGAATCGCCGCCTACAGGTTTTGCTTCGATGGTGTTCAATTACGGTACGCCTTATCGGGTCACTTCTCAAAAACTCAACGGTGGTTTAGTCCCTAAAACCTTTTTGACGGGCCAAGCTACTAAAAGCTATCAGCTTCAGCTTTCGGGTAAAATAGGCATGGTGGGTATCGTTTTTCGGCCTGCGGGACTAAACACCTTATTTGGATTACCGATGTACGAGTTTTCGGATGAGCGCACTAATCTCCGCGATGTACTCGGAAGGCAACTGGACGAATGGTCAGATAAAATAGAGGAAGCCACTTCCCATGCTGAACGTATCAAATTACTGGAACAGTTTTTAAATATTCAATTTCTGCGAAAAAATGTCGAGCCTGACCGCACTGATTACGCTGCCAATCTGATTGTTGACCAACGAGGAGTGGTCAATATCAACGACTTAATGGAAGAGCTTTTTGTATGCCGGCGGCAATTTGAAAGAAAATTCTTGCAGAAAGTGGGCGTCAGCCCCAAGTACTATGCCCGTATTCGTCGAGTAGGATATTTGTGTAACGAACTCGCCCAAAAACGCTGGCAGATTAATGACTGGCAGGATTTGGTCTATCGCTGTGGCTACTATGACCAATCTCACTTTATCAAAGAATTTACTGAATTCACGGGTAAAGCACCTTCTTTGTACGTAAAAAATAATATCGAATTGTCCAATTATTTGAAATAACCCTTAGCTACCACTATGCTTAAACTCCTCGTCCTTTACCCGCAACCAACAGATGCTGCTCAATTTGAAGCTGATTACGTCAAACATTTGGAATTGCTGCACGAAAAAGCAGGAATTCCCGCAGGAATAAAGCCTTATTCCATCACCAAAATGTTGCCTACGCCAGAAGGTATGCCACCGTTTTATCAGCTATTTTCGATGCCTTTTGACTCTCCTGAAGCCTTGCAAGCAACAATGGCCTCAGCAGCAATGCAGGAAGTAGGAGCCGATGCTGCTCGGATTTCAACGGGTGGAGCACCCGTTATTATGATTGGGAATGAGGAGTAAATGATAAAAAATAAATAGCAAAATTCAGTAGTGATGCCTAAGAAGGCATTCAAAAAAACAGTTTATTAGCCACTTTACTACTCGTTGTTGCTCTCAAAATTACTGAGCCACAACGAGTTTTTTTGTAGAGTGGCCGACACAAAACTGTCGGTTTCTACCCAAACTATTGCTAAAGTACCCATTTTTCCAGAAAACGCCACCAAACGTGGTTTGGATTACTAAAAAGGGTCAAATTGTAATCACTTTCAATGCTCCTTTTACCCATTCTGCTTTTTCTTTCAACTTTGCCAAATCGCTGCCAGTCACAGTAATATGCCCCATTTTACGAAAAGGCTTGGTGATTTTTTTTCCGTACAAAAAGGGGAAGATACCGTGTGTGCTGAGCACATCATCCATTCCTTCGTAGTAAGCTGGGCCTGTGTGACCTTCTTCACCCAATAAGTTAACCATCGCCGCAGGTGTGTAAGCCGTAGTATCACCCAACGGAAGATTTAGAATCGCCCGCCAATGTTGCTCAAACTGAGAAGTAAAATTGGCTCGAATGGTATGGTGACCACTGTTGTGTGGGCGTGGCGCCACTTCATTGATAAGCACTTGGCCGTCTTTGGTCAAAAACATTTCAACAGCCAAAAGCCCTACAATCCCAATGGCTTGGGCCGTTTTCTTTGCTAAGTCTTCGGCCTGTTTTTCTATTTCTTCCGAAATATCCGCTGGGGCAAACAAATACTCTACTAAATTGGCTTCAGGATGAAAAACCATTTCAACCGTCGGAAAAGTAGCCACTTCTCCTTTTTCATTTCGCGCCACAATAACCGCCAATTCTTTTTCAAAATCAACGGCTTTTTCGAGCAACCCAGGCGCGTCGAACGCTTTCTCAAAATCAGCAGGAGAGGCAATGCGTTGAACTCCCTTTCCATCGTAGCCATCGCGTCCTAATTTGTGGAATGCTGGCAAAAAATCAATGTGATTGCAAACGTCTTTGCTATCTTCAGTCAATATAAAATCGGCTGTAGGCAAGCCGTGATCCTTATAAAACTGTTTTTGAGTACGTTTATCTTGAATCAATCGAATAACGTGCGGCTGCGGGAATACCTTTTTACCCTCCCGTTCCAACGCTTCCAACGCTTCCACATTTACTTTTTCAATCTCAATCGTCAACACTTCCACATCTTGTCCAAACTGATAAACTGACTGATAGTCTTGCAACGAGCCTTCTACAAACTCAGGAGCAATAGCCGCACAAGGCGCATCAGCGGCATCCAAAATCTTGACATTCAAATTCCAATCAATGGCAGCTTGCAAGAGCATCAAGCCCAATTGCCCACCACCCAATACGCCTACTTTCTTGTTAGTATCAAACACCGTTATCTGTTATTTGTTATCCGTTAATTGTTATCCGTAGTATCTGTTATCCGTTTTCCGCAGCAGCGGTTTTCCATTACTGTAAACTAATCGTCCAACTCATCTGGATCATTGATTTCAAACCATTCATAAATTGCTTCATCGGCCATTTTGAGTGCCGTGTCAAGATCTTTGACTTTGGTTGGAGATTCAAATACTGTCCCTCCCTCATCAATGCACCTGACTAAACCATCTGACTCTTCCAATTGTCCAAATTCTACGGTTCCATACGTCTCAGCCCAACGATAGAGGTATGGATAGGTTTTCTGTAAACTCATTTTTCTGATTTTTGGTTTGGGGGCAAAGTTAAAGACTCCTTCCACAATAATTATTATCTTGCAAGCCCAAATCAAAGAATTCGTTATCAAACCCCACTGACAAAAACGACATGGCACTTCAAATTGGTGACAAAGCCCCCCTTTTTGAGGCAAAAGATCAAGATGGAAACGTCGTTAAACTATCTGATTTTCACGGCAAAAAGATAGTATTGTATTTCTATCCCAAAGATAGCACCCCCGCATGTACTGCCCAAGCTTGTAGCCTGCGCGACAACTACGAAGCATTCCTTGCCAAGAAATATGTGGTCTTGGGCGTAAGTGCTGACAATGAGAAATCGCACAAAAAATTTGCGGACAAGTACAATTTACCTTTTCCACTCTTGGCTGATACAGAACACTATATCGTTGAATCTTATGGAGTTTGGGGTGAAAAAATGCTGTATGGCAAAAAATACATGGGAATCATTCGTACCACCTTTGTTATTGACGAAAACGGAAATATACAAGATATTATTTCTAAAATAGATACCAAGAATCACGCTGAACAGGTGCTGATTTAAGGATTTTTTTTAACAATTTAATCTAAAGTGTCATTCTGACAATTATATTTGTAACAAATTCAATTCTACCAATACTTCAACAATTCAAATGACTGAGCTACAAAGCATTGCTTCGCAAGTAAGACGCGATATTTTAAGAATGGTTCACGGCTGCCAATCAGGCCACCCTGGTGGGTCGCTTGGCTGTACCGATTTGCTGGTTGCGCTGTATTTTCAACAAATGAAAATCAATAACCGTAAAGGTAAAGGCGGCTATCTTTCCTTTAACATGGACGGTAAAGGCGAAGATCTTTTCTTTCTGTCAAACGGCCACATTTCACCTGTTTTTTATAGTGTCTTAGGACGCCGTGGTTATTTTGACATCAAAGAAATGACTACATTCCGTAAGCTTAACACCCGCTTGCAAGGTCACCCTACCACCCATGAACACCTTCCCGGTGTACGCATCGCTTCGGGGTCGTTGGGTCAGGGACTTTCGGTAGCGATTGGGGCGGCTTTGGCCAAAAAACTCAACGGCGACAAAACCCTCGTGTATTGCCTCATGGGTGATGGCGAGCAGCAAGAAGGCCAAGTGTGGGAAGCCGTGCAGTTTGCACCCAACAACAACGTGGACAACCTCGTAGCGTTTGTCGATGTAAACGGGCAGCAAATCGACGGCTCTACAAAGAAAGTAAACGACAACCGCGATTTGGGCGCCAAGTATAAAGCTTTCGGCTGGCGCGTATTGACCGTTGACGGCAACAACATGGATGAATTGGTAACGCTGCTTCGCAAAATCAAGCGTTTGGTAGGCAAGGGCCAACCCATCGCCGTGATGATGAAGACCGAAATGGGCCAAGGCGTTGACTTCATGATGCACTCACACAAGTGGCACGGCGTAGCCCCTAACGACGC
>JBDHXS010000286.1:0-8438 GCA_039810845.1 Runella sp.
TGAAAAAGGCTTTTTTCAGGTGTAGCTATAAAAGTAGTGCTGATTTTATCAAAATAAGAGCCTGTCGAAGGATTGCCAATTCGAGCCGAATAATTACTCCCTTTGGCAACCATGGGAATCCCTACGCGCGGGTCATTTCCGTCGGTTTGAGAGAAAATTTTATGACCTTCATTCAGTGTTCCCATTTTTTCATTGCGATACAGGGTAACGAACCCATTTTCGTCCACTGTACCATAAGACAGCGTCCATCCTTCAAATGTACCACGCTCAAAACCAATGTTGTCTTGGGCCAATGCGGCATAAGAGGTCAAAATTATCAAAAGCCAAGTAAGCGTTTTCATACATTAAGTCCGTATTAGTTATTTATACATTACTCACGCTTCATACGATAAAACTGGTACTCTTTTCCATTCCATCGCCAGATAGGATGTTCAAAACCTGGCCCAAGAAATACCAAATCGGGGAACCCAAGACTTTTTGCAGCCAATTTAGTGTATCCTAAGGATGGAAAATCTAAATTTTTTTGATAAACTCCACTTTGATTTTTTATAAATAATACAGCAGTTTTTGCTATTCTAAACCCAGAAGTACAATCATTCCCATAAACTATTTCCACCTCTTCCACTCCATCGCCATTCAAGTCTTCAATAGTTACATCAAATTCATCAAATGGTCTATTTTCGCAATATTTTGTAAAAAAACCTTTTTTATCAGCACTAAGTGTAAAACCAAGAAGCTTATAAATTGCAGATTTTTCAGCGTCATTAAGTTGAGATTTGGTACTTTTGAAAAGTAAATTTGCCCCTGTTTCAGCAATGCTCGTCGGTGATTCTTTGTTTGGTAAAGCAGTGGGTGTTACTACTTGTTTGAATAGACCGCTATATTCAGGGTTGATAAGGTGTTTAATCAACGAATACGGGAGTTTTATACTCCAAATGCCCATGTTGAAAGATTTAGCTTCGTAATTATTGTAAATAAATTCCAGTGCGTTTTCGGTTACGGTAAAGTTTTCGGCCAGTTCAAAACGGCATTTATCAAACAGATAATTGTCACAAAGCGAAGCATTAGGGCTTAATTTTTCCTCTCTCCGAAATACTCGTTCGGCTATCTGACGCAGTTCATAACGGCCTCCGCCCGTAAGGATGTTATCCAATTTGAGCATTTGCTGACTGTTGCGGTCATAGATAAGATATGCTTCGCCATATTGCCCATGAGCAGCTCCATAATTATCTTCACTCCAGTCAGCTTTAAAAAACACAAATCGTGTATTTTGTCTGATGACCTTAGTGGAGAGTGAGTAGCCTTGATTAAAACCAGATAATGGGAAATCCTCGTCTTTATAATCAGAAGGGGTATGTTCTTTCATATATGCATCTGCTGCTGCGTCAAAAGAGACTTGTTGAATGAATTTCCTCCTTAAAACAGCATTCAATGTTTCATCATTAAATAACGGATACTCATAAGTTACAGTGACTGCGCCTAATTCTTTTTCCGTTTTTTTGCTTTTTAATTTATGTTCCCGCTCCGCTTTACGCATAGTATAGGTCAATCTGTCAGATAGGGTGGTAGTAGAAGGAGAAGTTGGCGGGCGTGTTGTCGGTTGAGCCGCCTTAGTACTTGTTGTTGGGCTATTCGATTTTTTAGCAGTAACGGAAGAAATAGTTTTTGCCGAAGCTATAGCCTCTATCTTCACTTTGTTGAGTTGCACAGTCCCTTCTGGAATAAACAAGGTGTCAACTGCTGAGGTATCAACAGAGACTTCTGAATAAAATCCAGCGTTGTTCCGGCTTTGGGTCTTGGGCGCTAACAAATTGAACTCAAAGTGTACCAGATACTTGCCCGTAGCACTTTTGGCTTGCATGGGCGCGGCCAAAAGTGTTTGCTCAATGGCCTGCTCAAAGCCCATGCCTTGATGCCCGCAGGCGGTTTTGACGTTTATCACCTTTCCATTTGTCCCTACTTCAAAAAAGGCATACGCTTTATCCGAAACGCCCTGCTGAATCGCCGCTTCGGGATAGTGTACGTTTTCGAGCAGATATTTGCGAAATGAGTAGTCGGTTTTGAGGGATTGGGCAAAAGCACCACTTAGTGTTAAGCTTATCCAAACAAAAGAGAAGATGGCTTTCATAAGAGACTATTTCACATTGTTGCGCAACGAAAAATCATAAAGTTTCAAAGACGACGTAAACTCGCTGCCTTTGTTGTAAAAAAAGGCATATTCACCCGCTGCAATTTCTTGATCAAAATAAATTTTGTAGAGCACATTGCTGATTTTCTTGAAACGAAACGGCACTGTACCCTCCGAAAAACCTGACGAACTACTTACGGCGGTTTCGCGGCCAATCACAAATTCACGCCCTCTATTATTAGGCTTTACACGCATCAGTGTGAAGTCATTGGGACTGGCTACGCCGTCAAAGATAGATTCTGCCACTTCGTTCATGTTTTTGCGGGTAGTGCCGCTAAACACAAAATAAAATACTGGGCGGTTGTCTTCAATGATAAAATTGGCACTCGGATTGGCCAATCCTACTCGTTGTGAAGTGCCAGAAAGTCCTCTGGTAGCTGAATTGGCTACTGCTTCGCCCAACCCTCCCGATTTGGTTTGATTGGTGGTAGTGGGTTCGAGTTCCTCGTACTTTGGTACATTGTTTTTGTATTCTTCGTAATAGAGGCCAGGTGTTCCAAACTTCGTGCGGGTAGGAATGGGAAAATCAGGATGTGGAGCAAGTACTCCTGCAATCAGGTTTGGGTTACTGCTCTGTAAAGTAGCTCGTTTAGGGACCATCATCACCTTCACCAGCGGGTCGGGTACTTTGGCATTTTTTAGCTCAATTAGGGCTTCAGTTGTCAAACTAAAGTCTGACTCAGAATATTGAATTTTTTTAGTAATAATATCTCTGGAAACTCCCCCAGCGTGTAAATCAATCACATCTTGATTACGCAACACAGGGAGGGGGGAAGAGGCCAGCATCATAGCATCAACGACAGCATCAGGGACGCGAGATTTTGTCAAATCAATGATACCCTTCGTCGTCATATCAAAGCGAGCAGGACTGAATTTGATCTTATCCAAAATCAAATCGCGGGAAATTTTGGCCGTGACCATCGAAATTACGCTTTGGTTGGTAAGGGTTTCCTGAGCTACTACGGAGGTGATAGACAAGCAGAAAAGAAATAGTCGTATATAGATTGGGTGGTTCATGGGGAATTGGGGTTATGAAAACAAGAAGTTTTGATAGAAATAACTGCTTAGAGAATCAATTCTCCGAAAACTGCCATATAAACAACTCAGGACTATAAGAAGCGACCAATTGTTGAAACCCAAAATTGGCTTGATTACTAAAATCACCCGTTATCCATGTTTTGCCTGCATTATGAGCAATGCCAAAGCCTTCTACAGCATAATTATTTGTAGTGGAAATAGCAATTTGAAGAACTCCAGACGAATTGTATTTAGCCAGAAAGCAAGCATCAGCACTACAAGGATTATTGAGAGAAAAAGGTTGTACAGGAGAGGGATTATTATTGCTACTAAAGGTGCAGTTCTGGTTACCAATTTTTCCTGTGAGGTAAAAATTGTTGGATGAAGTCAAAACAATGGCATTGGGTATATCATTGTAACCTCCTCCTGCCTTAGTACTAAATAGTATGTTTCCACTGCCATCGTATTTGGCAATGACAATGTCAGTACTTCCCGCTGAGGTTAAGGCATTGGTACCTAAGCCTGTTCCAAATAAAATAGTACCATAAAATTCTCCTACCAAATAGACTTCCGTACCTGCGGTATTGACAGCAATGCGTCTGCCTTCATCCGCAGAGTTTCCACCTGCTGTTCTTACCCATGCCAAACCTCCCGAGCTGTTGTATTTGGCCAAGAATATATCGCTGTAGCCGATACTTCCTCGGGCTGTTAAGGATTGTACCGAAGGGCTGGCTCCAAAATCGGCTGTTCCATCATACCAACCTGTTACAAATACATTGCCGCTATTATCTACCGCCAAGCCGCCTGCACCATCTGATTGACTCCCTCCCTCTGCAAATGCCCAAATGACATTGCCATTAGAAGATGTGTTTAGTTTTGCTACATACGCATCATAACTACTACTGACAGACGTAAGCGTAGTCCCTCCTATCGTAATTGTACCCAAAAATGAGCCTGCAATGTGTGGATTGCCTGAGCCATCCAATGCTAAATCGTTGATTTTGTAAGCTGAAAATGGCTGACACCATCCCCAACCTCCATTGGTAGTGAGTTTTAAGACAAAAACTCCGTAATAAGGAGCATTGACCGTTTGGGCATTTCCACTGCTGGGGTATACTGTCATTTGGTTACTGCAATAGCCTACCACGTACACATTGCCGTTGGCATCTATTTCCAAGTCTTCTATACTTTCGTTATTAGTACTGCTCATAAATACTTTCCAAAGGAGTACTCCTGCTGCATTAAACTTAGCAATGAACCCATCTTTCCCCCCTTGAGAGGTTGTGAAACCATCTTGGGTAGTAAATTTTATTTGTCCTTCAAAATGCCCCGCTACGTAGTAGTTGCCGCTATTATCAATGGCAATACCTCTTCCATAGTTCTTATCTGTGGCTATTACTTTCGATACTGACGAAGTGGTCATAGGCGAGGATACCGTCGAGGTAGAAGAAGCACCCGAGGTACATTCCCATGTACTGCCATTGTAGGTTTTTAGGCATTTTACGTCGGTGTCATAAATCGCCAGCCCAACGGTTGGGTTTTGTACTTGTTGGATTTGACTGGTGGTCATACGCGGTAGTAGTAGCCCTTTATTGGCCGAACGCATTTCTATCAATGCCGATGAAGGAACGGGCGTGTTTGTGTTGTCATTCTGAATAACCATACCTGTACCATTGGAGTTGATGGTGGTAGATTGACTATGTCCTATGCCAGAAAGTAATAATTGGCTTGCGATGAATAAAGAAATTGAAAGAAAGCGGTACAGTGTAAAATTTTTCATTGCTTTATTGTTTGGGTTTGATTTTTCAACTACTTCAGTTGGCGGCGGCGGCGCCTCGAAATGGGAATAGGAATCAAATAATTTGTTAGTAACAGGTACTGTTTTGTTACTTGCTTCAAGTGCATTTTATTGATAATAAAAGATTTATGAACTCTGATGAAGCCCGCTACTTTAAACACTTCTTCGTAAGTAGCGAGGGTCTTAGTACTCATCAAAATGCTTCCATCCAACAGGACTACTTTCGTATAATTTCCATCACCCGCCAGCAGCAGTATCCTTTCAGGTTGGAGACGGTAAACCCCTATTTTCAATAAGGCAATTTTGGGATGATGATGCGTTGTCATTTCTAAAAAGATTATTGTACCAAAATAAAAAATGGCTCATTTCGGAAGTTGCGAAATGTCTGAAACACCGAATATTTCTTGTCAACGGGTAGATTTTCCATTTGAAAAAAATGGTTAGTAACTGAGTGCCGAAAAAATCCCTGTTCATTCGATAACTTTTTGACAACGACCATTTGAAATTCATTAAATTTACCCAAGCGTTTCAAAGTGTTCCACTCTCTATACAGACCGCCGTTTATGAAGCGAATGAATTACAAAACCCTCCTTATGGCTGTCCTTAGCATCTGTCTTTGTACTTATGCCTCAATCGGACAAACCGCCCATAAACCAACAGCCCCAAAAAGCCCCTATGAGCGGTTGCTCGAAGCTCAAAAGGAGTACGAAGCCGTCATGAAAAAGGGAGACTCATTAGAAGTAGCCGAAATGTGCTATATCATGGGGAAGCGGTATATTGGTTTGAAAGATTATACCAAAGCCCAACAGTGGTTTTTAAGAGCATTGCGCATCAGAGAGCCGCTTGGACCGTCGGAAGACATCGGGAAAATATATATACAAATGACCGGATTCCCCATCTATCCGCCGCTTTCGGCTACTGCCTTTCACTATAAGTATATAGCCTATCTCAACTTCCGGGCAGACACATCGCTGCGCAGTAAAATGGAAGCCAACAAACTATTAAGTCATTTTCATGTAGAGACTTGGAAACTTGGCCAGCCACTTCCCTATTCTAAGTCTATAGGTTCATTAGACAGTGCCGTTTACTATGCGGAGCGGTGTCTCCAAGCAGCAAAAATGGCCAATAATCCTCTTGACATTGGAGGCGCTTACGGTTATTTAAGCGGTATATGGGAGTTGAAAAATAATCCTGAGAAAAGCAGTGAATACCGGCAAAAATTACTGGAAGTGTACACCAAAGCAAAATTGGTGAATAATATTATGGGTCTTTATATGGGTTACGGAGAAGAGTTATTGAAACAAAACAAACCTGCATTGGCGAAGCCATGGTTGAATAAAGCTGATTCTTTGGCCGGAAGTGTAACGGATAACAGTCTGAATGAACAGCTTGAGGAAGTATACGGGCTTTATTATGAACAAACCGGTCAATGGAAAAAGGCTTTTCAATATCAAAAGAAAGGCTTAGGAATGAAAAAGCAGGAGTTCGATATACAGCTCAATCAGGCAATCCAAAATTTACTTTTGCTGGACAAATATGAACAAGAGAAAGCACAGTTTGCCTCGCAACAAAAAGAAATGGCACTGCAAAACAAACTCGCTGCTGTCGTTTTTATATTGTTTTTGGGAGCGGGGATAGCGGGAGTTTTATTTTATTGGCTTTTTGTCAAGTATAAAAAAATAAGTAAGGAGAATGCCGCACTGGTGGAAGAACAAACCCATCGCACCAAAAATAACCTGCAATCGGTGTCGGCCTTGTTGAATTTACAAAGACACCAATTGTCTGACCCGGTGGCGGTAAAGACCATGGAGGAGAGCCTACTGCGGATAGAGGCAATGCTATTGGCCCATCACAAACTATATCAGGGAAATACGCTGGTGGAAATCCAACTGATAAAGTACCTACCCGATTTGATCAAAAGTGTCCTGAGAAGTTATCATTTGGAATCAATACCCACTACCTATCACTTGCAGGATATTTGGCTGCATACCGATCAGGCCATACCGTTGGGGCTGATTGTCAACGAACTGACTACCAACGCTTGTAAGTATGCCTTTCAGAAGCATACCGCCCCTGCGCTTTCTGTTAGCTGTTCTTTGCAGGAAGGAATCGTTTCGCTTGTCTTTGCCGACAATGGCCCCGGGTTTGTTTCCAATAGCCGGTCAGCCTCCTTCGGTTTGCAGCTTATCCATATCATGACAAACAAGCTAAAGGCTGAAAGTAAATTTAACACAGAGGACGGTTGCCGCTTTGAAATAAGCTTTCTGAAAAAGCAAAAAGTGAAAGAAAATAATTACTTGAAAACGCAACCCATCGCCTAATCTCATGGAATCCAATATTAATCTCTTACTGATAGAAGATGACCCTCTGTTGGCTGAAAGTATCCGATACAACCTCCAAAAGGAAGGCATTCGGGTGGTAGGTATAGCCCGTAATTTAAAAGACTCAGTGCTGTTAATGAGACAGCACGACGTTGACATTGCCTTGGTTGATATTCAACTCGACGGCCCGGAAGATGGTGTCGCAACTGCTGCCGAACTCATCAAGATGAAGTGGATTCCGATTATTTACATTACCGGAAATACCCCTTTGGAATTAGAAGAACGAATGCAAAAAACATATCCTGCCGCCTTCTTAGAAAAACCCATTCGTGAACGAGAACTGGCGGTGCAAGTAAAACTTGCTTTCCTTAATTTCAAAGCCGACAATCTGCCTTCACCCTTGCCACACCAACCAGAGTCGGTCTTTCTGCCGACCGACAAAGGGCATATCGGAGTGAAAGTAAAGGAGATAGCTTACATTGAAGCAAGCGGCAATCAAGCCAGGTTGTTCTTATCAGAAGAAGGTTTTTCAAAAATGCACCCCAAAAAAGCCTATGAATCTATTTTGATTTCAACCAGCATGGGGCGTATTTTTCATAATTTGTCCGCTGATTTTTATCGTTTGTCTCGCTTTACTGTGATCAATCTGAATCAAATTTCCAGAATTGACTCCCATCGGCTTTTTATCAAAAACGATGAAATCGCCATTCCGGAAGGAAAGCGTAAAGAGTTGATGGATCGCTTGGTGGTAGTGAAAAGCCAGTGAAGTCCTCAAACCACCCCCTGAGTATTATTAACAAATCCCCATTCATTTAAAAACCATAAAACCCATGATGACAAAACCCATTGATGTTGACGCTTATATAGCGGGTTTTCCAGAAGAAACTCAAAAAATTCTGCAACAAATTCGAGCAATTATTAGAGAAGTCGCTCCCGAAGCCGATGAATCAATCAGCTATGGAATGCCTGCCTACAAATTGAAAGGCCCTTTGGATTACTTTGGTGCCTATAAAAATCACATTGGTTTCTACCCAACCCCCTCTGGAGTGACCCCATTTGAAAAAGAACTATCCATCTATAAAAGAGCCAAAGGCTCGGCTCAGTTTCCTCTCAA
>JBDHXS010000287.1:0-8401 GCA_039810845.1 Runella sp.
ATGGCGGCAATTGCTGGGTCGCGCATAATTACCTGTTGACTTTGACTTTTAAAAGCCAGAAATGTACAGAGAAAGAGTAAAGTAGCGTTTTTTTTCATACGATTTTTAGTAGTGTTGCTGATGAATTAACCTAAGGTAATGTCGAAAAGTTAATATCAGGGATTTTATTTGCGGCGTTTCTCTTAAATGTGCCGTCGAGTGGTACAAAATCGTTGAAAAAACCGCAGTTACGCAGGTAAAAAGAGCCATTGGCTACACCGCCAGCATAGTCTTTTCTATAGTTTTTTCGTGCAGTGGCATCACCCGTGAATTTGGCTTCGGTAAGTTCTAACCATTGTCCTGTTGTAGTACGAACCCACTGATGAGTGTACAAGCCCATTCTACCTGTATTGCCAGTCTCAGGAATAAAGTTTTCCAGAAAAGAGTGCAGAGATTTTAAATAGGTCGAAGTTTTTGGGCGTTTGAAGCTTGCTATGAGTCTCCATTGGTTTTCTTCGGGAGCATAAAAATAAGCTGAGTAAAGAGTATAATTATCGACAGTAGGCTTGCCTTGCAGCAAAAACTTATACGTGTTTCCCGCTTTCCAATTGTATTTCAGATAACTCTGCCCGCCTGCGCCTTCGTTACCAAATTCGCCTGTATATACCCCCTCTCCTTTTTTGAGCAGGATTATTTTCTCGTCGTCGGGAATGGCATTGGGATTGTCTGTCTTGAAGGGACTCCATACTGAGAACAAAATCCGCCGCTCTGTAGCTGAATTCACCTGCATTCCAAAATAACCTTCGGCAAAACCGTTGGCCATAAAATAAGAGCCTATTACGTCTTGGTTTTCGGGGATGGTAAGCTCGTTGTAAAACCACTCGATATTTTCGTTGGTGGGTAAGGAGTATTTCAAATGAACCGAAGGCCCACGACGACCCCAATAGAAATAATTATCAACATTGTCTTTTACAAAAACCGTCTCCATACTGACAGCACTTCCGCTGATACTGATACTTTGAACTTGTCCAAAGCTATCCCCTACCTTGATAACCCCCTGTAAATCAATCGCCTCATAACCAGATTGCTTTATATCCCATTCTCCAGCAAAGTATTCTTTGGTAGTATTGGGAGTGGTGGTTAGGGTAACTGTTTTGCCCAAAAACATTAGATTGAGTTTACTTTCTCCACCATTGGTTGTGAGTGTCACCGATATTTTCAATTTGCCTGTTTGAGGTACTCGGACATACGTTCGACAAATAGTGGCCGTATTTTTCCAGTTAGTTAATCCTTCTTTTGTAATTTTTTCATCTTTATCGTTTGAGTTGATGAGCCAAGAATTACCCCCGATAGGGATGGTTTGCTGATTCGCTTCGTGACTTGGAGTGATGGTTTGCGATGTAGCCGTACAATTAATAAGTACAAAAGCTGGAAATAGTAGGGCAAGTATAGAAATAGTATTACGAGGCATGATAATTAAGATAGAGAGGGTTTGAATGATGATTGAACAAAACTAAGTTAAAATCCTTATATCGTGAACGAGCTAAGTAAAGCGAAAGCAGCCAAATAACTTTTAGTAATAATAAATAAGATTTTATGATTAGTAACATAAATTTCCCAAAATTACCTTTGCTGAACAAAAAGAAGGGAAAATAATATCTAACAAGCCAAAGATTTTACCCTTCTTACAAACACACAAATTACTAATAGTTATGATTACGACAGACATTTGTATTGTTGGGGCTGGACCAGTGGGGTTGTTCAGTGTATTTGAGGCAGGTTTATTAAAGATGCGTTGTCACCTCATTGATGCCCTACCCCAAATAGGCGGACAGCTTTCTGAAATATATCCTCAAAAACCCATTTATGATATTCCTGGATATCCTACCATTAAAGCCCAAGAATTAGTTGATAATCTCATGGCTCAAATTGCACCGTTTAAACCAACTTTTACGCTGGGAGAAAGGGTAGAAACCATTGACCGACAAGAAGATAGTTCGTTGGTAGTAACTACCTCAGACGAGACCAAAGTTCATTGTCAAGTACTGGTGATTGCGGGAGGGTTGGGCTGTTTTGAACCGCGCAAACCCGAGATTGCAGGCTTAGAACATTTCGAAGGGAAAGGCGTTGCTTATATGGTAAAAAATCCCGAAAAATTTAGAGATAAAGAAATTGTAATCGCAGGTGGTGGCGACTCTGCCTTGGATTGGACGGCTTATCTGGCTGATATTGCCAAAACGACTACGCTTATTCACCGCAGCGATACGTTCCGAGGAGCACCCGATTCGGCAGAGAAAGTGTTTGCTTTGGCTGAGCAAGGCAAGGTAAATCTGATTTTGCAATCAAATGTGGTAAGTTTGAACGGCAATGGACACTTGAAAGAAGTAGTTGTGACTGGAAAAGATAAAAATACATACGTACTTCCTTCTGACTATTTTATTCCACTTTTTGGTTTGAGTCCCAAACTCGGCCCTATTGCAGATTGGGGGCTAAACATCAGTAAATCCGCTATCGAGGTAAACACTTTTGATTATTCAACCAACGTAGAACGCGTCTATGCCATTGGTGACATTAATACCTATCCTGGAAAACTCAAACTTATTTTGACGGGTTTTCATGAGGCTGCTATGATGTGCCAAAGTGCCTTCAAATACGTATATCCCAACCAACACCTTAGTTTTAAATACACCACCGTCAACGGCGTAAACGCTTTTTAGTTATGATACAATTTACGGTAGAAGATAGAACAGGCGAGCGGCAAGCTCTCGAAATCCCCGAAGGAATCGGGCTAAATTTGATGGAAGTACTGAAAGCCTCAGAATACAATATTTTGGCAACCTGCGGCGGCATGGCACTCTGCGCTACCTGTCATGTAGAAATTTTGGAAGGGGGAGAGTCACTTTCTCCTGTTAGTGATACCGAATTAGACATTCTCGATACCCTGCCTTCGGCCACCTCATGTAGCCGGTTAGCCTGTCAATTGCGCGTGGATGAAACGATGGAAGGTGTGGTTTTTAAAATTAGGGGAGAAGAGCATTAAGAGAAAATTAAATAAATAGTTGGTTCTTTTGAGACAGCCTCATTTATTTACAACCATCCAAAATGCTCTACCAGCCGTTCTTTGTGTAATCGCGACACAGGAATGGATTGGCCGTTGGTCATGATGACATAGGAGCCTTCGCCCTTGACAAATTTTTTAATGTGATCAAGGTTGATTAAATATTGACGATGAATACGTAAAAAACCCCGCTCTTCCAGCAATTCCTGTATTTCTTTCAGCGATTTTGTCACTAAATACGATTGCCCGTCGGGCAGGTAAAACTTGGTATAATTATCGTCTGATTCGCAATAAAGAATTTCAGTCAGGCTCACAAAGGCCACACCGTTTTGATAAGGCAGGGCTATTTTATCAGGAAAGGATTTAGGGGTGTTGTAATATTGATTTCGAAGATGATTGACCTGTTCTTTGGATGTTTGTTTGTACTTTTCAATTTTGCTGACTGCCTGAATCAACTCATTGCTGTCGATGGGTTTCAGCAAATAATCAATGGCGCTGTAACGAAATGCCTTCAAGGCAAATTTATCGTATGCTGTCACAAAAACCAGCGCAAATGGGATACCCTCTACGGCTTCTAACACCTGAAAACCATTCATTTGCGGCATTTCAATATCCAGAAAAACTACATCAGGCCGCAGTTCAAGGATAGCTGCCACTCCTTTTACACTGCTTGTGCAGGTAGCTACCACTTCTATCTTCGGGCATTTTTGACTGAGCCTAATAGCCAACAGCTCTACTGCGTCGGGTTCATCATCAATAATAATTGCTCTCATAATTAAATGGGTATCTCCACTACCACTTTGGTACCTGTAGCTTCTCCCTGCTTATTTTTCAGGTCAATGATTTGGGCTTGGGTGGCAGTGTTGTAAAGTTGATTGATAAGTTCGATACGTTCGGCGGTCACTTTCATGCCGAACGATTTGTTTTGAGTGGCAGATTTGCTTTTAAATTCTGCTGCTTTTTCTCGGCCTATTCCATCGTCGGTGATGTCAAACCGAAGTAAATTTTCTTTAGGTTGCGTAACTTCTATTCGAATAATTCCGCCTTCTTCTTTGTGCATAAGTCCGTGCCAGATAGCATTTTCCACAAAAGGTTGCAGTAGCAACGGAGGAATTTGAATAGAATCTTTGTCCACGTTTTGTGCAATGTTGATGAAAAAATTCACTTTCCCCCGAAAGCGCATAGCCTCCATTTCCATATAAAGCCGAAGGGTTTCCAATTCATTTTCGAGCGAGACTTTATCCGAGCGAGAGTTTTCCAAGACCAATCGAATCAATCGGGAGAATTTATTGAGGTAACCAGTGGCTTTTTCGGTATTGTTTTGCGCTGTATATAATTGAATGGAATTGAGGCAGTTGAAGATGAAGTGAGGGTTCATCTGTGCCCGTAAGGCTGAGATCTCGGTAGCTTGAATTTTATGAGTAACTTCCCTAATAATTTCATTTTTCGCTTCTAAGTCCTTATTTTTTGTTCTCAGTTTGTGGTTGTACCAAAATAAAACTAATCCTAATAGAGCACTCAAAGCTAATCCAACTTCAAGGGTATTTCTTGTACGACTTTCAATGAGTTTATTCTGTCGAAATTCTTTAATTTGTAGATTATTGATAAGTTTTTGTTGCTTTGATTTTTCTTCAAATGCAAGTGCTTTTTGTTTGATAGCTTGTTCTCTTAGTGCTTGTGTTTCTATCTGTCTTTCTAATTTTTCGCTTACTACTTGATTTAAAAACCGTTGCCTTTCAGCGGAAGCCTTTAATTTTTCCAACTCATTTTGGTGACGAATTTTTAATAGTTCTTGTTGTCTCAGTTCTTCTAATTGTTTATTTTTCAATTCAGCTTTTTCTAAATCGAATCTACTTTGTACTTTATAGATTTCTTCGGCGTTAAACTTAGCATCTAGCGAATCCCGCCATAGTATATATTGTTCAAAATGCTTTAAACTTTCTTGCCAATTAGCCTGTTTTTGCGAAATTTGATAAAGTACGTAGTGGGCTTTCTTGAGGGCGTTTTTGGCTGCGGGAGGTTTTAAAGCTTGATAAGCATAAATTTGTGCCTGAGGCAAATCGTTAATTTCAAGAAAACAATTGGCTAAGTTTGCTTGAGTTGCTGTCAAATTTTCTCGCTTTTTAAGGTCTAACCAAAGTGTTTCAGCTTTTTTTCCATATTCAATGGCTTGCTGGTACTTACCTTGCAATTGATAAAATACTGCCAAATTATCATAAATACCTGCATGGGAGCTTATAAAAGGTATTTTAGGAAGGTGTTCTAAAATTTTTACAAAATAGGTGTTAGCAGTTTGATACTGTTTTTTATTCGTATATAACATGGCGATACCTTCCCAGATGGCAACTGTATAAGCATTTGTGCTGGCTTTGCTCAAGCCAGTGCCTAGGGCGATACGTGCTTCCGATTGATGAAAGTAAGTGAGGGATTTGTCAAATTCTTTGACACTTGAGTATAAATCTCCCAAATTATAACAAATCCGCCAAAGAACTTGCGGGTCGTGATTGGCGTTTAAAACTGTTTCATAAGCACGTAAATTAAGCCGTAAAGCTTCTTCCAAGTTTAATTTTATATCTCTTTGATAATGTGCTTGCTGAAATAAACCTTTCACTTCAAATTCCGTATTCCTACAATTTTTGGCATACTCAATTGTCTTTCTTGCGTAAAAAAGGCAGCTATCAGGAGCTATCTTTGACTGTCTAAAAATAGAAGCCATATAATTGTAAAGCTGCAATATACTGGTATCTTTTCGGGCAGAATGGGGCTGTTTTTGTTGGGCATTAATCATTACTCGCGCTTTATCAAGCAAAGAGTTGACGTATAATTCATCGGATGATTTATTTAAATCAAACTGAGCTGGAATTACGTATGTTTGCCCTTCTTGTGTTCTAACAGGAGGGAACTGAGCTATTCCAACTAAAGCCTTCAGAAATAAAAAGAGAATAGGTAAAGCCCTTCTAAACATCATTATAGAGTTTGTATGACAATAGGGTGAGTTACTTGTATAAAATCTCATTTACAATATTAGCTTAATATGCTCTCCTTATTCTATAATGTGCCGCCAACTGCCCGGTTTAGTGGGTAAATGACAGGTTTAAATAGGTTAATCAAGCCGACAATTAAATCATAATATTTTCCATTTCTGTTACCGTTTACTCAATCACCTGCCAAAACCGGTTGCTCACCCTTTCAAAGCTGCTGCTCACAGCTATGCAGTGGAAGTGTGCGGGAGAAGTTGGTAGGTTTGACCCGTCCAATAAATCGGTACACAGGCATTCAAAAAAGAAATCAGAACCGAATCATGGCTATCCGTTTTACTACAATCAAAATGAAAACACCAACTAATTTCCCTCTCCTCATTTCCTGTTTATTTATCCTCGGGCTTATCACAGCCTGGTCTTGTAAGGACAAAATTACTCCTTCGCCTACACCCGTCACCAAAAGTTCTGTCAAAGACATTACCAAATTTAGCTTTGCTGCCCTTAACCCGGCTGTTGAAGCCACGATAAACGGTACTGTTATTACGGCTACTGTACCAGCAGGGACGGATATTACTAAGCTTGTGCCTACCATTACGCTCTCAGATAAAGCCACCATATCGCCGGCGTCAGGCACGGCGCAGGATTTCAGTAAGGCTGTTACTTATACCGTCACGGCGGAGGATGGAAGTAAACAGCCCTATACGGTGAGTGTGACAGTAGAGAAACCCGTCAATAACGGGACAGTTTATATCGGCAATCTCGACGGTAATTTTTACGCCTTAGATGCATTGACCGGTGCAAAAAAATGGGAATTTAAAACGGGAGGAAGTATTAATTCCACGCCAACGGTGGTCAATGGCGTGGTGTTTTTTGCAAGTTGGGACAAAAAACTGTATGCCCTTGATGCTGAAACAGGTGCAAAAAAATGGGAATCGAATCCTGCAACGGTTGCGCTGTTGCAACCTTTCGCTGCGCCAATGGTGAGCAACGGAATGCTTTATTATGGGGGAGAACATTACCTGTACGCCCTTGATGCTGCCACAGGAGCCAAGAAATGGGAATATATGAATGATGACGTATATAGCTGGGAAGCCTCACCAACGGTGATTGATGGCGTAGTTTATGCCACCATTCGGGGCAGTTCCGGTGGGAAGTCCGGTTTGCACGCCTTAAATGCCACCACAGGCGCTCTGAAATGGCATCAGCCTGGTATCGGGATTTCGGAGTCTTCGCCCGCCGTAGTGAATGGCGTACTCTTCGCTGGGTCGGAATTTAACGGGTTTATGGCCTTAGACGCCCAAACCGGGGCCATCAAATGGACGTTTGCCAGTGGTTTAATCACTAATTCATCCCCTACCGTTGCCAACGGTGTTGTTTATGTGGGTGCAAGTGCGATAGCCAATGCCAACAATGATAAACTCTACGCGGTGGATGCGGCTACCGGTGCAAAGAAATGGGAATTTAAAACCCCCGACGGCGGTCCCGATTATTCGTCGCCTATGGTAGCCAACGGTATTGTCTATATCGGTGCCGGGGGCACGCTTTACGCCGTCGATGCGGCATCGGGCACCAAAAAATGGGAAGCCAAACCTGAGGCTGCCGGTAATCTAATCACTTCGGGACCGGTCGTAGCAACGGGACTGGTGTATCAGGGTATCGGCAAGAAACTTTATGCCTTTGATGCTGTCACGGGGGCTAAAAAATGGGAATACGATACCGGCCGTACCATTGATTATTCGTCGCCCTGCGTAGTGGCCAAAGACGGAACGGTGTACCATGCGGGCATGAGCGGTCTGGTGCAGTGATTGGCAGTTAATTGGCTCGTTTGGCAGGAAAAGCTTGATCGAAATGTTGACATATATATACTTGCGTAAGCTGTTGTTCAAGCCTTTCATAACAGATCCCTGCCAACAAAACACGTGTTCTATGGCGGGTTTCGAATCATTACGGAAAATAATTTTTTGACAAAAAATACAACTATGTACCATCACCTTCCACTTCGAACGCCCATTGACGTAGAAACAATTCTCTATCTTGAAGGTGACGGCAATTATACGAATGTTGTATTTACTAACGGGCGTCGGTTATTGTTGTCCAAAAACATTGCTTCTCTGCTTGCACTCTTACCCGAAGCATTGTTTTTGAGGCTTAGCAAAACACACGCTGTAAATACCGCCTTTATGCATACAGTACACGTAAAGGGCTATTCACGCTACGTCCAATTAAGCACAGGCCATAAGTTTGATGTGAGCCGCCGAAGGGCCTGTGAAATGCGCAAAGCGCAAAAAAATACCTCATTTTGACCCTTAAAATTCGTGAAATAATGAAAAAAATATACTTACTATCGATGTTCATCTCGCTCGGTATGGTTCGTGCTTATGCA
>JBDHXS010000288.1:0-8395 GCA_039810845.1 Runella sp.
TTCGGTATAACTCGACTTTACGCCTACCCGATATTGCATTTGAAGCCATTTTTTGATTTTTCGGTCATACCATACGTTGAGTTCGGCACCTTGCTGTTCTATGATTTGCGTGATGTAGTCGGTGCCATTGGGGCGTTGTTCTTGGGTATAAAGCCCCGTGTTGGCGATGGCCTGATTGGTCAAGCCATAAATCCTAAACGTATAGGGTGATAGCGAAATGCGGATATGCTTCGTTGGCTGCCATTTTACCCCAGGCGATAGAATCAACTCGTAGGGGTTGAGCATACTTTGTACCAATCCACCGCCAGTACTGTCTTTAAAATACCCGTCTTTGTAGGTGCTAAACACACCCGTGTTGGTCTTGGCGATGAGGTTGATATTCCAACGGTTTCCTTCTGCCAATCCCACCGACAAGTCATGTAAACTCAACAGTTCGTCGGCGGTTTTTTGGGTGGGACTTTTGATACCTGCCCTATACAACGAAAACTGCCAGTGAAATTCGTTGGTCGAAATCACTCGTTTTTTGGTGTAATTGAGACTCAAATCTATGCCATTGGTGGTAGAGAATCCCTGTTTCCCTGCGTTGGGTACGCCATTGACTTGCAGGGTATGAGAGAGGTTCAAGCCCAAGTTGAGCGATACTTCCCATGCTTTGGTGGTGGTGTCTTCTAAGGCTATTTCTTCGATTTTGGTAGAATCTGAGGTCGCAACTTTGGTGGTGTCGGTTTGGGCAAATGAAGTGAAACTTATCAAAAAAGCCATCAAAAATAAAAGTCTCATTAGTCGATAGAAGATATTGTTTTTGTGGCTGTAAAAGTAAGATTCTTTCATCACTTTTTTAGTCATCACCGTTCTACTGGATTGATGTCTTACATCTTTTCTACTCACCACCTACAAGCCGCTTTGGGTTTTTGCTGGATTTTTAAAGATTCATAGTAAAGACGCAAGATGCATTGTAGGTGTTCAGAAATGGATTGGCAGGTGTTATCCTCACATCATAATTGCCTGGCGCAAATATTTTGGTTTGGAGAAAACTCTGACCTGTCATCGCCCAGAACTGCCATGTAGTAGTTCCAACGGGTTTATATTCAACTCTCCAAGTAGTTCCCGAAACAGTCCCATAGAGACCCAGTTGAGTTTCTCCCCAACTGAGGAATGCCCACATACTATTGCTGTCTATTTTTTCTTTGCTGTAAGAAACTATGGGGGCGGTCAATGTATTTTGACGCATTTGACAACCTGGCCCAACCAAAGGTACGATGGTGGTGAAAGGTTGAGATGTATTAGCAAATTGGTACGTAGCAAATGGTTTTGCAATGATGTAGAAGGTATGAGAACTTCCTGTCGTAAGAGTAGTTCCGTTGGATAATTCTTTGATTACAATAGAATTTTGCCCGAGTGCATTTGATACCAGCCGATAATCTGAGGCACCGTTCCAACCCGTAGCGGGGTCGTATAATAGCTTAGCGTTTGTGCCTGTGCCTTGCATAATTTGAAAAGTCGGATTAGGAAAACCTATATTGCCATAGGCTATTTTTAACATACTCCAGTCTAATACAATCTGTGGCCTGCCGGCCGACTCGCGGGTATGAAAGTGCAGTAACTGCGGATTGCTTAAAAGGCTCGGGCTGCCATTGGAGGTAATAAGCGATGCTTTCCGTTCACCTACTGGAGCCGATACCGCTATGATAGTACCTGAAGCATCTTTGGCTCTAACCCTGTAATGTACTTGGGGGGCATTCACAAATAAGCTGTGATTAGTGTCGGTATAGCCAAGCAAGTGATATTTCGCGTTGGGTAAATTGGGGGCTGGATTAGGCAATAATAATGTGGAAAAAAGGGTCGTTGCTAATGTGACCCAAGTGGGCGCACTACTTGTTTTTGCTTGTAGTTCATAACTATTGATATTTGAAGCATCTGGAACAATGAATTTGACATAAACACGTGAAAAAGGATTGGTAATACCAGAAGCGGGGCTCATCGTCACTTCGTTGATATAAACTGAAGTTGCGGCAGCCATACGGGCTTTTTTGTGTGGATCAGAAATTGCGGATGCTTCGGGAGAAACATCCACATCCGTAGAACGGCAACTGAATAAGACTGTTAATTGGCAAAATACCGTTAAATAAGTGAGTAATTTTTTCATATTTCGATTTGTTTTTTGCAGACTTATACTTAGCCATCGGTTATTTGTCACCTTAATTTTTATTTTTTCTAAAAAAAAGAGACTGCCACTATGCGTGGCAGCCTCTCAGCGGAAACCCCCGAAACCTCAAAATAATTTTATTACTCCTGGCGACACTAAGTTGGCATTCCCAAATGTACCTGCGCCATTGATAGCCCCATAAATGTCATTTCCGTTAGGTTCAAAGCCTAATCCTCCTACTGTACCTGAAGAACCTGAGATAGCCCAGCTATTTTGATTTGCCACGCCCCAATTAGCCACAAACGGTCCCGCAGGCAGAACAACACCTCCGAAATTCATTCCTTGTGTAGTGGTACCCCCAAAAACTACTGATTGATACCCACCCGCATTAGGGGTCGAGGATTCAGCCAAGGCAGTGAGGGTTTCGTCGCCTGAACCTCCTGCGGTTTTGGGAGAGAGCGCAAACCAGTTCCCAAGATTTTCAAATTGGCCCGTATAATCAAAAATATCCCGTGCACCCGCCGACGTTACAGTGGCGGTTCCTGCGCTAGTTGCGAATGTAGCTGTGCTTCTAAAAGTACCCATGATATGGATTGTGCCTCCTACGACCATGCCAGCAATGTGTTTTCCAGTTCCAACTATTTTAAGGGCTTCGTCATCGTCAGCCCCTCCAAAACTTTTTGTTAAGTAGGGAGTTAAGTTATTATTCCAGCGTCCAATCATAAAACCGTCTTTCCCGCCTGCGGAGGTAAGTGTCTGTGTACCCACAGCCATACTTTGCTCAAAAGTCCCAACAATGATACTGGTATTTGCAAGTTCCGTCTGGAAAATATCGTTGGCCACATCAGCCCCTGCCCCACCATAGGTATAAGCTGTAGTAATAGCTCCATTAGCATCCGTATTGGCCATAAAAGCGTCGGTAGCACCCGCACTTGTAAAACTATTTGATCCAAAAGAAGCAGTGCCATTAAAAGCCCCACAGATAGTAGCACCGTATCCTCCCGATGGAATTTTTAAAACTGCAACGCCTTTGGCTATATCCGTGCCAGTTCCGCCAACCGAGGTGGCCCATTGCCATGCTCCCGAATCATTGATTTTGGCCACAAATACATCTTGCCCCCCTACCGAGGTAACAGTACTGCTCCCAAAACTTCCTGTTCCGTTGAAGTTACCCGTAATAAATATTTCGTTCCCGACTATATCAATCGCCGTGACTTCATCTTGAAGTGTACCTCCTGCGCGGCTAAACCACTGCAAAACTCCTGCAAAACTGTATTTAGCTACAAACACATCACGCCCTCCCACCACTGTAGGTATAGTTACCCCGTTGCCGTAGCTATACGAACCCACTATATAAATGGCATTGTTGGCAACAGCCATGTCTTTGAAATCAGGATTAAAGCCACTCACTGTCCAGCCAGTAGCTCCTGGCGAAGTAGTTGTTCCTAAACACTGCCAACCTGGGTTAGAGGCCGAGTTGGTATAAAGTCGCAGGCACTGAGCGTCGGTATCATACACCATCCAACCCACCTGTGGATTCGGAATAGCCATGATTTGTGCATTGGTCATTTGAGGGGCTGATATAGACCACGGATTGAGCGTCGTGTTTTGAGCCATCGAAGTCTTGATTCCGCCTAAAAAGGCAACAATAAAAGCGATAAGTAATAATTGATTTTTCATTGTGAAAAGATAGTTGATACAAAAAATGAAATTTGACATCGGCCTATACTTTTACACAGGTAGTTTGTAACCTTGCGCCCAAAAAAAGTAGTTATTTTGTAAAAAAGAGATTGCCCCAATCGAAGCAACCTCTCTAAATCTACTCTTATAATCTCAACCTGCAAATAGTTTTTATGGCATGGTCCACAATTTCATAATGGGCTGGTAAGCCCCGTGGTTATTCCAGCCGAAGGGTGTAAACGAACCGACAGTGTAAGGTTTGTCAGAAAGGAGAGGAGTCGTCAAATCTGTTACAGAAGAATTTGACGTTTTGCTCAATGCTCTACCGTATTCATATTGCCCCATGACATTGTACTTAGCCAAAAATCCGCTGTTGGCATTACTCACTAAAAAAGGGCCGCCAAAGTCGGCATTACCGCTAAAATTACCTGCCAAAAAAATGCTGAGAAAAGCAGAAGCAGGATCGGTGCCGACAACGCTTACTTTTATTCCTTCATCATCATTAGGACCGCCACCACGGGTAAGCATACGTACTTTCAGGTCGTTATTATTGGCGTAATCTGTTTCTAATTTGGCCAAGAACATATCTTTACCTCCGGCCGAACTGACACTCATGGTACCAGAAGGCAGCTTGGGGAACGTCAGAATATCTGAAAAACTACCAGTCAGAAAAACACCGCTACCGCCAAAACTAAAGATTCCGTTGGCAACATCATCGCCCAACCCGCCTGCCGTCAGTGTTTTCTGGATGACACCGTTAGTGTTGAAGGTGGCCAGAAACATATCTTTGCCGCCATTGGTTGTATAAGTATTATTCCCAAAGCCAGCCGTTCCGGTAAAATAGCCCCCGATAACACCGAAGCCATTGGTGATGTTGATATCCTTGGCTTCATCATCGGTTGCTCCTCCTGCCCGGCTTGCCGAAAGAAAAGTACCACTTGGAGAATACGAAGCAATAAAAATATCTTTCCCCCCTGCCGAATTGATACCCCAAGCCGAAATAGCTCCGCTGAAATAGCCAGTAAGATAGACATTGTTGGAAGCATCAAATGCAATGGCTTTTCCCAAATCATCGCCGCTGCTTCCTGCGCTTCTTACCCAAAGCAGGGTTCCGTTGGCATCGTATTTGGCCAAAAAAATGTCGCTCCCTCCTTGAGAAGTCAATCCTCCCGACCCAAAATCAGTAGCGACATACGCATTAGGATAGAAATTACCAGTTGTATAGATATTGCCATTACCGTCAACAGCCACATCGTAGCCCGCTGCGTTGGCGGCTCGTCGTTCCCAAGGTTGGGGAGTAGCGTTATAATTCGATAGAAAATACCCAGAAGAATTGGATAAAAACTGATTGGCCCGTCCAGTCACATAGTAAATGGAAGTTGAAGCGTTGGGCGTAGCCAATGCGATAGCATTTACCATATCTGTTCCGCTATTGCCAAGGTAATAATCCAACCCGATTGTTCTATGGACGACAGCTCGCGGCGGTGCATAATCATCAGAAGCGGTATAGGTAAAATTCGTAGTCATTGTTTGCCACTGCGCACCATCCCAATATTCCAATTTATTGGTTTCCAGATTATAAATCGTCGTTCCTTGCGATTTATTGGTGATTTGATTGCGCTCGGTGGTATTCATTCTTGGAATGAGAACGCCATTGGTGTTGGTAGTGGCAGTGATATTCGGTTGGCCATTGCCAGGTGTAATAAGGGTGGACTGACTGTATATCTTAGTAAAGATAAGAGATAGAAAAATAAATAACCGATTCATAATATTGGAAGTTAAAAGTTTATTTTCTCCATATACTCATAGCCAGTCTAATTGTAATGTTAGCTATGTATATTTCGATTAAAAAATCTATATATTGCCATTTTTAGTGGCTTTTTACTATTTTTACTTTCCTTACGTCAATTATTTTCCCCAAAGCGCTACTATTTCTTTGCCTTTTCTGTTATGCACTACCGTTTGTCGTCACCTGTCCCCGAAAGTCATTTTATCGAAGTTGAATGTACATTCTCCCACATTGAGACAGACACCTTCGAAATCCAACTTCCAACTTGGCGACCTGGACGGTATGAATTGCAGCACTTTGCTAAAAATATTCAAAGATTTGGCGTTTTTGATGAAAATGGCCAAACACTTAGTTGCCGAAAAATCACCAAAGATCGTTGGCTCGTTCAAACACCCAATACTTCACAAATTACGGTGCGTTATAACTATTATGCCAACATCCAAAATGCGGGGAGCAGTTACATCGACAATGATTTTTGGTACGTCAATCCCGTCAATCTTTGTGTTTATGCAGAAGGTCACATGAATGAACCCTCTATACTTGAGTTAGACATTCCTGATAATTTTCAAATAGCATGTGGATTACAAAAAAATCGTCATAATATCTTGTTGGCAAAAGACTATTATGAATTGGTAGATAGCCCGCTGATGGCCTCGGCCACTTTGCAATGCCAAAGTTATCAAATCAAAGACACGAAATTTTATGTGTGGATGCAGGGTAACATTAAGCCCAATTGGCAACAAATCTTAATTGATTTTGAAAAATTTACGGCTGCTCAAATCTCCGCTATGGGCAGTTTCCCCGAACCTGAATACCATTTTCTAAACCTTATTTTGCCTACGCCCTATTATCATGGAGTCGAACACCGTCATTCTACAATGATTGTGCTTGGCCCCGACGATGAGGGCGAAGGACTTTATACCGATTTATTGGGTGTAAGTTCGCACGAATTATTCCATGCGTGGAATATTATTCGGATCCGTCCCAAAGAATTGTTACCGTACGACTTTACCAAAGAAAACTATTTCACCACCTGTTTTGTAGCTGAAGGCGTCACTACCTATTACGGCGATTTATTCCTGCGTCGTTCAGGCGTGTTCGACGATGCAGCTTATTACCGTGAATTACAGGTATATATGAAGCGTCACTTTGAAAACAACCGCAATTCACAGCAATCGCTGGTAGAGTCATCGTGGGATTTATGGTTGGATGGATATGAAAAAGGAATCCCCCAACGCAAAGTTTCCGTATACCACAAAGGAGCTTTAGTAGCCTTGATTTTGGACCTAACAATCCGCAAAATTCATCAACATCAATACTCATTAGACGACGTGATGCGTTTATTATGGGAGCGTTTTGGCATACCTTTTGTAGGATATTCGTTTGAAGACTACCAAGCCATCGTTGAAGAGATAGCGGGAGAACCGCTGACGTGGTATTGGAAAGATTGTATTTTGAGCAATATACCCCTTGAAAATCACCTCAATCATGCCCTTGCTTGGGTAGGTCTGCAAATGGTTACATTTAGCGATGGAACCGTTCACTTACAAGAATTAGAGAACGAACGAGCATTTTTACAACGGAAAAAGTGGTTAAATAGCAATATTTAGCTAAAAAAGAGTGTTTTAGCCAATTTTTTTTTATTTTAACACCCAATATCAGGCATATAATCTAAATACGCATATGAAAATCACGCCGATTGAGATTCGTCAACATACCTTTCAGAGAGGCTTACGCGGATACGATGTAGAAGAAGTAGCTGCTTTTTTGACATCACTGTCTAATGAATGGGAACGTGTACTGAACGAAAACAAAATGCTCAAAATGCAATTGGAAATTGCTGAAAAAGAGTTGGGCAAGCTTCGGGAGGTAGAATTAACGATGTTTAGAATGCTCAAAACAGCAGAAGATACCAGTGCTCAAATGACCGAACAAGCAAAAAATGCGGCTGAGGTCTATATCGAGGAGGCTCGCCAAAAGGGAGAAGAATTGATTAATGAAGCACGGAAAAAATCAAATATGCTTATCATGGATGCCGAAAATCAGGCCAAATATGTGCGAGAAGAAATTATGAGTGAATTCAAGAACCATGAGCGTGACTTTAAAGCTATGGAAAAATATCGCGACAATTTGGTTGTCCAACTCAAGACACTTGCCAACAATACGGTAGATAGCATCGAGCGCTTCGAGAAGAAATTTTCACAAAATGCTGTTAAAGAAAAATTTGAAGACCTTAAAACGCAAATATCAGAATCACTCAAAACAGATGACGAGATCAAACAAGCACGTTTGGAGGCAGAAAAATTAGCCATAGGAATTGCAACGGAAGAATCAGCACCACAAAGTGAGGAATTACCCTTAGCAGAAAATGACCAATTAGTCACTTCTTCGGAATCCGAAAGTACATTTGAAGCTACTACTGAAATATCAGATGAGGAAACAGTCGAAGGTGATGAAAAACCGAGCAACAATAAAAAAGAGTCGGAAGAAGGTTCCTTTTTTGATCAAATATAAATTTTGTAAACCACGTACTATGTTAATCGTTATTTGGTAATTGTTATCTGATTTCCTACAGATAACAGATAACAGATAACAGATAACAGATAACAAACACTCTCCTTGGGAACAGTTTCATTGGAAGGAATAGAATTTTTTGCTTATCACGGAACTTCAGACGAAGAGCAAAAAATTGGCAACAAATTTTCGATTGACGTAGTTATTACAACCGATTTTTTAGAAGCAGCCCGCCATGACCGGCTACGAGATACGGTCAACTACGA
>JBDHXS010000289.1:0-8385 GCA_039810845.1 Runella sp.
CAAGGTTACCAGGGTGTCTTTACCTTCAATGTTGTTGGGTGTGCCGTTAAATGCAAGAAATATTGCCAATATAAATGACAGGGGAAGCAGAATGCGTGTGCATGATTTAAGAAAGTAACTGTAAAACTTGCCTAACTGATTGGTTTGGTGCTCTTTCATGGCCTTGAACACAATCGCTGCGGCGGCCATTCCCGTTCCTGCGGTCACAAATTGCATAAACATCAATCCTGCTAACTGAGAAAAGTACGTGGCTCCCGTTTCGCCCGAATAGTGTTGCAGGTTACAGTTAACTAAAAATGAAATAGCTGTATTAAACGCTAAATCAGGACTCATGGAAGGATTACCGTCAGGATTAAGTGGTAGCCATCCCTGATTCAGCAAAATGAACATCATCCAAAAAAACCATAAAAAATTAATAGTCAAAAGGGCTACTAAGTGGTCTTGCCACGTCATTTCCTTTTTTGGATTGATACGGCACACTTTGTAAATAAAGTTTTCAAGTGGCGACATAAAATCCAGCCACGTAGGTTGCCCTAAATAAACCTTGGCGATGTAGCGTCCCAAAGGCAGCGCTAACAAAACCGTAAGGACGAATATTAAACCGATACCGAGAATTTCCTGTAACATAGTTGTGAAAGTATTTTACTCCCTCCCTCATAGGGCAGGGGTGGGGTTTCTAAAATTTTTCAGGCTTGATTAAGACGTAAACTAAGTAGCAGAACACAGCTAATGAGAGGATGAACAGAACAGCGAACATAGTTTTAGATTTTTTCAAAAAAACGGATGGAACCAAAAAAGAGGGTAAAACACCCAATGCCTGTGAGGAGAAGACTGATAAGCATGACCATAATTAAATCTGTTTTGATGAGACACAATTAGGTATGCCAAAGCTATGCCAGTGGAGAGAAGAAACAGTTAAGTTGTTTATAATTAATAGTTTATGGTTGTTAAGTGGTTTTCTAAAACAAAAAACCCTTCCATTTTGGAAGGGCCGATTTTCATTTTGGAAGGATTAATTTGTAGAGATGCAATATTGTCGGTCTCGCAACTGCGGACAGCACGGGCCGCCCCGCGTGCCGATGCGGCTTTTCTACAATTTGTATTCCTCAATTTTCCGATATAGCGTTGTCAAACCGATGCCAAGGAGACGAGCGGTTTCAGTTTTGTTACCTTGGGTGTGTTGCAGCATTCGTTGGACGTGTTGTTTTTCAATCTCTGCCAGCGTAGCCAACTCTTGTACAGGATTAGCTGTCCCAAATTGCATGTCAAAAGGAAGTTCCTGAACGGTTAACTCAGAATGATTGGATAAAATAACGGCTCTTTCTATGATATTTTTCAATTCACGAATATTGCCTTTCCACGGACTTTGCTGCAATTTTTCTAAAAAAGCGGTGGATAGTTTTGGGGTAGGGCGGTTTATTTTAGCGGCATAGATTTGCGCAAAATGAGCGGCTAATAAAGCAATATCTTCGGTTCTTTGATGCAAAGAAGGGAGTTTTATTTCAAAAACTGATAACCGATAGTATAAATCCAGTCGGAAATGCTGGTTTTCTGCCTCTTTTTGTAAATCACGATTGGTGGCGGCTATGAATCGAATACTGATTTGAGTCGGTTTGGTATCGCCTACTTTGTAAAAGGTATTTGTTTCTAAAACGCGGAGAAGCTTGGCCTGAAGATCGAGACTCATTTCCCCAATTTCATCCAAAAACAAAGTACCGCCGTGGGCTTCTTCCAGTAGTCCCTTTTTGTCTTTGATTGCCCCTGTAAAGGCTCCAGCACGATGGCCAAAAAGTTCACTTTCCAAAATTTCGCGGCTAAAAGCACTGCAATTTAGTGCTACAAATGGTTTGTTACGACGGGCGCTTTCTTGGTGAATGGCTTGCGCAAATACTTCTTTTCCTGTCCCTGTTTCTCCTAAAAGTAATACAGTAGTATCTGTTGCAGCTACTTTTTGAGCCAGTAGAATGGCATCCTGAATTGCCTTTGAATTTCCAAGAATACTTCCAAACCCAAATTTCCGATGGACTCGTTCTTCTAGCTGTTTTACTTTTTGTTGAAGCTCTGCTTTTTCTACTGCTCGCGCTACAAGTGGCACAATGCGGTCGTTGTCATCACCTTTGGTCAGATAGTCGAAAGCACCGTTCTTAACTGCCATGACTCCATCAGCAATAGTGCCGTAGGCAGTTAACAAAATGATTTCTACGAGTGGAAATTGCTCTTTGACACGCTGTGTGAACTCTACACCATGAGCATCAGGGAGTTTTACATCACAGATAACCACCTGAATGTCATCTTCTTCCAGAATTTTCCATGCCAAACGAGCATCACCCGCCTCGCTGACGTGGTAGCCTTCCAGTTCCAAGATGCGCTTGAGCAACCCACGGAGCTTAATTTCATCATCAATTAGAAGGAGATTTGGCATAGGCAGGGATGTTATCCGTTAACTGTTACCCAGAATCCGTTATTAATACAATTAACAGATAACAGTTAACGGATAATTTTTTATTTTGCATCAAACTCCACCAATGTTTCCCTCAAAAATTTAAGAAACGGTTTGGAGAACTCTTTGCGTTTTAGCGCAAATTTGACGGTTGTTTTCAAGAAATCAAGTTTATTGCCAATGTCATGGCGTTCGCCTTCAATGCGGTGGGCATAGATACTTTCACGACGTAATAGAATTTGGAAGGCATCGGTAAGTTGGATTTCGCCGCCTTTTCCTTTGCCAGTTTGCTCAATGGCCGTAAAGATTTCGGGCGACAAAATATAGCGTCCTGCAATGGCCAGATTGGAAGGTGCAGACTCAATGGATGGTTTTTCAATGAGTGCATCCAACTGCATAATGGTGTCGCTCAGTGCCGTTCCACCCACAATTCCGTAGCGATTTACCTTTTCGCGAGGAACGGTTTCTACGGCAATGATGGTACTTTGATACTGCTCGTAAGTATCGATGAGCTGTTGCGTAACAGGAATCACCGAATCCATGATAGTGTCACCCAAAAGTACCGCAAATGGTTCGTTTCCAACGTGTTGTTTGGCGTAATAAATGGCATCTCCGAGGCCGTTGGTTTCGCGTTGACGAACGTAATGGATATTGGCCATGTCGGACAAGCGGCGCATTTCGTTCCAAAGTAGCTCATCTTGTTTTTCTTCCAACTTCGCCTCCAACTCTACATTGCGGTCAAAGTGGTCTTCAATGGCGCGTTTGCCACGGCCTGTGATGATAAGAATATCTTCAATTCCCGAATCGACGGCTTCTTGCACCACGTACTGAATGGTCGGCGTGTCGATGATAGGAAGCATTTCCTTGGGTTGAGACTTGGTAGCAGGTAAGAATCGGGTACCTAGACCTGCGGCGGGTATAACAGCTTTACGAATCATTGTGGGGATTAAAAAATAGAACGTATGATTTTGTCTTTGACAAAAGCACAATATTCGGGTTTCAAAAAAGTATTTTGTTTTTTCAAAACGCTATCCATATTGAACATTCCAACAATATGAGTAGCAAAATAACCTTGGCGAGAAGACACTTTAGCAAGCATCTCTGGCCTGATTTCGATGGTATATTTTGGAAAGAAATTTTTTGTAGTCATCAATACCGCATAGAAAAACTCTTCATTGGAAACAACCAAAGCAGGGTGAAGCAGAAAACGTCCGTCTGGCATTTGAAAATTTACTTCGATAACTTCCCATTGAGAAACTTTATCCTTCATAGTTTCGGAGTGATTTCGCAAGTATTCGACTTCCGTTTATTACCTCCGCCTTTCGATAATCATTGGCTGTGTATTCACGTTCTACTTCTCGTTTCAGTAAAGCCATAACAATTTCCAAAATGGCCTCATCTTCGACGCTGTCGATGAGTTCGTGAGCCTTTTGTCTAGTTTGAGCTTCTACCATATTTGTATTAGTTTTTAACAAAATTAACAAAAAACAACTACTTACTTCCCATACAACGCTTTAGCGGCTGGCTCGTATTTGTCGCCCGCGATCCAGTAAGGCTTTACGGGTTTGTTGCCAATGAGGCGAGCCGTATAGGCAAACGATTGGCAGAATTTCAATAAATAATCGAAATCGACTGACTCGGGATTGTCGGCGGCTTGGTGGTAATACTTGGCAATTTCTCCGTCAAAACTCTTAAAACCTGGGGCGAAATCGGGAGCGGGGATACCTTTGGCGGCCAAACTAACGTTGTCTGAGCGGTCAAACAGTCCTTGTTCGGGCGATGGGTCGCCAAAAACGCCTAGCCCAAACGCTTTGCAACCTGCTTCGATTTCGGCTTTGCAGTTGGTGCGGTCAAGCCCAATGACCGACACGAGGGTTTTGTCGGCGTAGCCTGCACCGTCGCTATTGAGGTTAAAAACGCACTGATTGAGCGGCACACGCGGATGGTCGGCGTAGTATTTACTGCCCAACAAACCGATTTCTTCGCCTGTATAAGCAATGAGTAAAATCGAACGTTTGGTGGGCTTGAGCGAAAGGGTTTTGGCCGCTGTAAGCATCGCTACCGTTCCGAAGGCGTTGTCGCGCGCACCGTTGAAAATACTATCGGCAGCCGTGTAGGTATTGCCGCCTTTTTTGCCCATACCTACGTGGTCGAAGTGCGCGGTTACGACCACGTACTCATTTTTAAGGACAGGGTCGGTGCCCTCAATTACTCCCACTACATTGTGCGATTTGACGGAAGTTTGCTCGCGGCCAGTTGTTTTGAAGGTAGCCTGCGTAGCGCCACTTTTAAACAAATCAGCGTATTTCTTTTGTTGTCCATTGACCCACACGTGCGCCACGGCATCGCCTAAGCCGTTGTCTATGCTTGTTTTTTCTCCGCCAAAATAGCGAGAAGCAAACGACCATGGGATTTGGGCGGTAAACAGTTCTATCAATAACGCCGCTCCTTTTTGGGTGGCAAGTTTACGCTTTTCATTGGAGGCGGTAAATAGCTCTTGGGGCGTTTTGGATTCGGGAGTGCCAATTTGAGCCACCACTATTTTGCCCTTTACGTCGGTTTTATAATCATCAGCCAATCCGTACCCTACAAAGACGATGTCGGCGGTGAGGTTGGCTGCACCACTTCCCAAAATCACAAACTCTTTGTTGACGCGTAACGTGTCGTTGTTAGCGATGAGTACGCCTTCTTTGGCCGACTTTTGATTAACAAAAGGAACCAACTGTAAGTAGTCAGTTTGGCCAGGTGCAGGTTTAATGCCTAACACGCGAAATTGCTCGGCGATGTAGCGCGAAGCCACCAAATTTCCCTGTTCGCCCGTGCGGCGTCCCTGCAATTCGTCCGATGCTAAAAAGCGCATGTGCATTTCTACTTCGGCACGAGGATGTTGGGTTTCGGGTAGTTTTTTAGGGGCTTGCCCTACCGCAAATTGCGATGCGAGGGCGAAAGCAATGGCTGTTTTTTGGACGATAAAACGCATGGAAATGTTGATGATTGGTTAGGATTTGTGAATACTTGTACTTCCCTGAAATCTATTAGTAAGCTAAAAGAATTTCGGCAGGAATACCCAAATGTTTGTGGATTTGCCTTATCATTTTCAAGGTAAGATTCCTTTTTTTGTTCAAAACTTCTGACACCCGATTTTCTCCTCCAAAGTATGGCGCAACCTCTTTTTGAGTAAGTTGAAGCTGCTCAATTCGTTCTTTTATGGCCTCAATGGGGTCTGGTTTAGGTATAGGATAATGTTTTTTCTCATATTCGCTGGCTAAAATGGTGACGGCTTCCAAAATATCCAACGCCTTTTTACGCTCATCTTCATCTTGGATAAGGTCAGCATCAATTAATGAATCAATGATAGAAGCGGCATTAGCAAACTGCTCTTCGTTTGTAATTGGCTCAATTTTTATAGTTGATAAGTCTATTTTGTCCACAATGTTGGATAGTTAGATGTGAGCTATATTCTCAATTTTATCGTACTCTTTGTGAGTTCCAATAAATCGTACAAAAACCAACTTTTTTTCATATTCAAACTTAGCAATCAGTCGGTATTTATTACGAGCAATGTTAAAAACGATTCGACCGTTGCCTACCGTATCTGCACCTTTAAAGTGATTAATGACTTGATTAGGAGTTTCAAAACTCATTTTTTCGATGGTTTCAAACCAAAACTCTAAAGAAGGACGAGCATCTGGGTATGTTTCCCAGAAGTTTCGTAATGTTCCCCTTGAAAATATCCTCATAACAAAGGCATACTAACTTTAATTCCCAAAATGGGAAGTATTAAGCGCTCTCCAAAATTTTGGGACCGTCTTGGTTGATTTGTGAAACATATCTTTTGGTGGTAATCCCCACACTGCCAAAGGCTTCGCTCATCGCTTTGGCGACGCGGTCGGCGGTTTCGCGGCCACGGCTCAAGGCAAACATCGAAGGCCCAGCTCCCGAAATACTGCAACCCAAAGCGCCGTTGTCGAGGGCGGCTTGTTTTACGTGGTCAAACTCAGGAATCAAAATCGAACGTACAGGCTCGATGATGACATCGACCATGGAGCGACTGACCAAGTCGTAATCTTCTTGCATCAAGCCCGCAATCAGCCCCGCTACGTTGCCCATTTGTGAAATGGTGTTTTTGAGCGAAACCTCGTTGCGGAGGATGTAACGCGCGTCTTTGGTATTGACCTCTACATCGGGGTGTACGAGTGTGCAGTACAGCTCGTTGGGAACTTTTACCTTAAAAACGTCGAGGGGTGCATAGCTACGAATGACAACAAACCCTCCCAAAAGCGAAGGCCCGACGTTGTCGGCGTGGGCGGCTCCGCAGGCGATGCGCTCCCCTTCCATGGCAAACGGCAGGAGTTCTTGGCGAGAAAGTGGGCTTCCTAGCAGTTCATTGATGGCAAATACGCCTACGACAGAACTCGCTGAACTTGAGCCCATTCCGCTGCCCAATGGCATATTTTTGTGTAAAACTACCTCTATGCCTTGGTTAGACCCGATGTGTTGTAAAAATTTCAACATAACGACCGTCACGGCGTTGCGCTCAGGGTCGCGGGGGAGGCGGCCATTGTCACCAATAATATCTTTGATAACCACACCTGGTTCGTCGCGTTTACGAAGTTCGACGATGTCGCCAGGTTGGTCGAGAGCAAATCCAAAAATATCAAACCCGCAGGCTACGTTGGCAACAGTAGCTGGAGCAAAAGCTTTAATGTAATTCATTTTGAGGTGGGGTGATTAACATGGGGGTATATTAAGCACTCTATAAGATTTAAGTGATAAAAATTATTTAGAAGTAAATCATTTTTACTCTGCGAGCAATTTACTAATTAAAGCATTAAACTCTTCAATAAACTGGTCGTAATATTTGCCAGTACCTGGCCCCGAAAATCCTGTATGGATTTCGCGTACGCGACCTTTTTTGTCAATAAAAATGGTAGTTGGATATCCTGATATTGCATTCAATGCAGGAAGGGCTTTCCCTGCATTGGCATCATTAGTTCCTGCTAAAAGCAACGGATAAGGTATGCCAAAACGCTTGGCCATAAAGTCTATTTTAGGGCCAGATACTTTCATATCGGGTGAGCGTTCAAACATCAACCCGACGATTTCGACACCACGTTTGGCGTTTTTTTGATACCAAGGTACCATAAAGCGTGTTTCATCCATACAATTGGGACACCACGTACCAGATAGTTGCAACACCACTACTTTGCCTTTATAACGGTCATCTTTGAGTGAAACCTTATTCCCTTTGGTATCGGGAAAAGAAAAATCAATCGTTTCAAATCCTGGTTTAAGATAAGTCAGAGCCGTAGGAGGCGGTAATTCAGCTTTTTCGTTGCGATAGGCCACAAAGTTCTGAAAGCCAACAATTCCAGACCACAGCCCACCTCGAATGGTACCGTTGGGCTCAATGGCAGCACGAAACAAAAACGCATGAGAGCCATCATAGCACGACATAAAAAGACTATCGCCGATGACATCACCCGCCAAATAGCGATAATCACCCGTCGGAGTGAGTACTGTCCCCATTAGTTTAGTCCCTTTTTGTTCTAAAATCCCCACCGCAAAAGTAGAGTCTTTTCCCTGAGGACGTAAAAAATAAGTAGCGTATTTCCCTGTGACTGTGTGCTTAGTTGGTTGCGGCCTTTTGGTGAAGTGATATATTTCGCCTTTGTCAGCTTTGAAAGGCAATACCGATACCCACACTCCATTTCGGTTTTTTTTCCAGAATCCTTTCATTTGATTGCCAGATACTTTTACCACTAAGTCTGAGTCAAAAATAAGCATCGGAATATGGAGCGAATCGCCCTCAAAATAGGCTTCGTCCATCGCCAAACGTTCAGCGCCATTCAGCACAACAGCCTCGTACTTACCGTTCGATCTAGGGGCGATTTCCAATCCAAAAGGCAATTCGTGGTTTCCGCGTAAAAGGTTGGCTCGCCCAG
>JBDHXS010000290.1:0-8380 GCA_039810845.1 Runella sp.
ATCAGCGAGCAAATTGAGATAAACTTCCGTTATCGTTCCGTTTTGGGTAATCCGTATTCCCTGCCAGTTGTCGCCGCTTATTTTTTCGATTACGGGCAAATTGGTGCGTCCTGCGGCTCCGTTAGCCCCCGATGAACCAACAAAAGTTTCAACGGCTTTATTGGTGTTATCCAACAATAGAATAGCGTTCCAAAACTTTGTTTGTCGTGAGTTTTCGGCGGGTGAAATGGCGTAATAAGGGATTTTCGTTTTGACGTCACGGTCTTTGATTCCCCATCGTTCTTCCAACTTCATTTTTTCGGGAAAATCGTGCGGATACCCTAATGGCAATGTTTCAGGATAAAGCGGCCGAAACAGAATAGATGCCTCTCCTTGGCTGATTTCGAGGTCGGGGCCTTTCTTTTTAGCTTCATTTTGGTAATGCAATAAAAACTCAAACTTGCCCGCTTCGTACGTTTTTACGTCATCTACTACCAAAATCACTTTGTCAAGCCACAAAAAATGACGGTAATTCCGCAGAAAATAGCGGGAAGTCGGCCCTGTTGCATCAGCCATGAGGTATTTGAGTGAGCTACCATTAATCAAATGATGCAGACTACCTGACGTTTTTACGGCATGATATTGGTCTTGTGGGTCTTGCGCTTTGCCATTGAACAACATAACGTTGTGAGCTTCACTCCGTACAAAATATGAACTGTATTCAGGTAAACCGTAGCTGACGTCACCGCCGTCGATGAGTAAATACTGGCCGTTGTGGTACAACACAAACGAACCAGCATCGGCGTGTGCATGATTCCAAGTATAACCCGATTTTACCCCCAACATCGTCGCATCTTTCTCCCAAGACGAGCGCAACATTCCCCAGCCCATGTCATTGTAAATCGCCGCCGTGGGAAGAGGGTTTGGAAGTGCCGAGTTTTGAATACCGAGTGTCGAATTTGTATTCCTTTTTCCTAATTCATCATTCTTAATTCCTAATTCTATTGGGTGGTACAACAGCCCCAACGGAGTAGCAAGGTTCATATCTTCTCGCCCTTCGCTATTGCCGATTTGTTGTAAATACCAATAATAATGAGGATTCCCCATTCCCAGGGCTAACATCAATTTGGCGGGGCGTTCTCCGTTGGCATGGTCGTTTGAATCACCAAAATTGAGCGACATCATTCGGTGCTTTGACGTGGGATAAGAAGCATGAATGAACCAATCGACTGTTTTTTGCAGGGTTTCGTCATAGGGTATGGCCATCTTCCCGAAAAGGTTGGTCCACGCCAACCGAAAAAGTAGATATTCGGAAACACCAAAGTTGGCATAACTGACACTTTCGTAAAAGCCTCCATTGGCATCGAAATTGGAGGGTTTATTCTCCAAAACACTTCCCTGAAACGCAAACCATTCTTTGGACGCTCGCATTATTTCCTCGGCCCAAGTTTTGGCTTGGGGCTCTTCGTTCAGTACTGCCATGGAAGCTATCCCTGCTTGAAATACCACCGCCGACCACCAATTATGCCCCATCGAGTTGAGGGTGTGAATGCGGCTATCTTCTGATATCCAATCTTTTATGGCAGGTTCAATTCCCAGTTTGATAATTTTATTAGCGATTTCTTTTCGTTCGGAAGGAGTGAGGTAATTGTAAATACCGTCGAAAGCAATAGCAGTTTGAAAACAGCCACGGGCAGTTCCAAGACCTGAGTTCCACCGTGGAGTGCGGTCGTCCATCCCGTCCCACTGAGGACGATTTACCCAGTCGAGCAACAAAAGTTTGGCTCGTTCGGCGTATTTGGTGTCGCCTGTCATGCAATAAACCAAAGTCAGGTTTTCCAAATTTCCCCCTTTTCCTTCGAGCGATTTATCAGCTTGTGAGCGCATATTTTGCCAAGCTTTGGCCAGAGATGTATCGGTTTGGAGGCGTTCTTTGGTAATCTTGACGCGCTCAGGGGTATAAAAAAGATAAGGGTGCGCCTTTTTTGATTGGCCAAAAGCTGTAAAACAGAATAAGTTGAAAAGCCAGAAAATGATATGTTTTTTCATGTAAACGGAGTGGTTATTTCTTGATTTTATTGCGGGACATTGCCAGCTTCAAGGAATCTAAAAGTGTTGGAATTGATTTTTGGGTAAAAGCTCGTTGCTAACAGCCCCCATTAAAGCAGCGTATTCGTTGAGTGCCGACTGACGCAGCGCTACTTGGTTCATTAGGCGCGTCTTGATTGCTGGGAAGAATAACTCAGAGGACTGTGCAATATTTCCCCCAAAAACAATTACGTCGGGTTGATAAAGAGCCACAAATTCTTCCATTATCCTACTCAGATTTTGCGCAAATTCATCAAATGTTTGCCGTGCGGCGGGATTGGTCTCGTAGGTATCCACCAATTCTTTCACGCCTGTAATGGGATGCTGTGTTAGCTGAAAGTAACGTTTTATAAACCAACGAGTTGAGATGTAGTCTTCGGCTACGCCTTCGTGTAGTGGGTGGTTGATACCAAGCGCTAAATCGTAAGCCTTTCCGTTTTCAAATAATGACGTACCTAAGCCCGTCCCGAGGGTGATTCCTAATCCTTTCGCAAAACCTTTCCCCGCGCCAAATACCATTTCGCCTGCTAAAAATGCTTCTGCATCATTACTGAAACAGATTTGAGCAGGCGAAATGGTGAGGCGTGCTGCCAATTCCCGACGAATGTCAAGACCATAGAGGTGGTCGTATTTGTTGACGTTTTTCATCCAACAAATACCGTTTTCGTAGTCAAACGGTCCTGGCATGGCAATCCCAATTTGACATTCCGAAAGGTTGTCGGATTGAATTGCTTGTCGAACTATCGTTGTCCATGTAGTCAATATTTCGTCAGCGGAAGCATACGAATCAACGGGCATACGCCGTAGAGATGCCTCATTGATTGTTCCTGAGACAAGATTAACAACCGCCGCTGTAATGCGTGAACCACCAATATCTACACCTATGTACGTTTTCATAGAATCCAGCCCCCTAACCCCCGATGGGGGAATACTATTTGTTTTAAAGATTGAAATGATATGCCGTAGGCACTACCCAAACAGTTACAGTTGTCTTAACCAAATGGCTTGACCTCCCGATGTTTTAAGATGCACTTTCAACACACTTTTAGCATCTACTTCCAATGTTTTAATGCCTACTTTGGTTTTGGTGGTTACAGTATCATCATCTGAGTAAATTTTGGCTTGGTATTTTTTGCCTTTTGGTAAGAAATCGAATTTTACCTCTAAGCTACGGGCGTCATTGTTGGTCATCGTACCAATAAACCAGTCGTTGCCACTTCGGCGAGCAGTGGTGATGTATTGACCAATTTCGCCCTGAAGTACCCGCGTTTCGTCCCAAGAAGTAGGGATTTGTTTCCAATATTCTAACTCAGGTTCGCCTTCATACAAGGCAGGTTTATCGTACCAAAACAAGGTTTGAAGCGGGCTGTAATAAACCGCTGCCATGGCCAACTGATGCGCATGGGTGGTTTTGATTCGTTTGTCAAAGTAGCAAACGGTATAATCGGCTGCCCCACCGATATAGCGCGTAAACGGCAGCGTGACGTTGTGGGTAGCATCGGGCATTTCTTCGTTTCCACGAATGCCTTCGGCCGTCATTAAGTTAGGGAAAGTACGCATTTCACCCGTTGGGCGCCAATCGTCGTGGACGTTGACCATGAGTTGATTTTCGGCACATTTTTTAATCATTTCTTCTACCCATACCGTCCAGCGATGACTCCCAACTTGCACAAATCCGTATTTTACGCCTTTGATCCCCCATTTGTGAAAAAGAGGAAAAATCTCATCCGCCTGTTTAACAAGCGCCTGTTTGTTGACGTACAACCAAACTCCTACACCCCGTTCTTTTCCGTACTGCACCACGGCAGGCATGTCAATGGGAGCCTTTACTTGCGTAGCGTCCGAATCCCAAGTGAGGGCAGGACCGTACCATTTCCAATCAAACAAAATGTATTGTAAACCACGTTGTTGGGCAAAATCAATGGCGGTTTTAGCACCTTCGGTGGTCAGGGTCATTTCGCGGATGATTTTTCCAGGTTTTACCCATGACCAATCTCCCCAGCCCTTGCTTTTATCGGTAGAAGCGGGGGGATTAAGGTTGAGCAATATATCGTTGTTTTCAATCAGTTTTCCTGGCGTTTCGGCAATCATAACTACGCGCCAAGGGGTGCCAAAATAGGTAATAGCATCTACTTTATCGTCGAGCGAAACCAGTATCGAATTAGGTTTGGAGGGATGGAGTTTAAATTTACCGCGTGAGTAATCGGTCATAGCAGCCTCGGCCAAACAAGCATACAAGCCATTTGGAAGTTTTAGGGTCAAAGGCCGTTCGCAATCGTCCACCCAGTTTTGAAGCGGGAGAGGGGCATATTTGCCCTGCGCCCATTGGGTATAATAGGCTACACTTCCTTCTGGTAGAGCAAACTCCGTATTTTCGGCGGCAATTTGATAATAACTTCCTTTGGGATTTTCAGGGAAGAAGTATCGAATAGCAATGCCTTCATTGTACGCCCTTACCTGAATTTGCATTTTGTAATCGGCATTACTGGCCTTTTGAAACGATAAGGTCGTCGCCTCAAAATGGTCTTTAACGATAGAACGCTCACCGTAAAGGGGTTTCCAAGTGGTATCTTGTTTGGAGGTTTCTGTTTTGATAAACGTAAGGTCTTCACACCAATACTGGGTTTTGTCCACCTTCAAGGCCATCGCCAATTCTGAAAGGTGGTTGTCGAGCTGGATGTCTAAGGCAGACTCTGAAATCACAGGGGTATTTTTGTAGGATACTGTATAAAAAATACTCCGCCGACCGTCACTCGCTTGTTTTTGGTATACCTGACAGGTAATTTTTTTATCGGGCGACTGAACGATGGTGCGGGTGTTTTCTAACACTCCCGTTTGTCCCCACACCAACTGATTGAGCAGTAGGGTTAAGAAAAGGAAGAGCGTTGGTTTTTGAGTCATTTTTTAAAAATTTTTGGTTTAACCCTTCCAAGGTTTCAAACCTTGGAAGGGTTGCCATTAAAGCTGTTTTTGAGAGGATAATCGTTTGATGAGTGTTGCGGGCAAAACGTGCTTTTGTGGAAGATATGCCTCCGCTCGACGATTCATGTGGTTCAGTAGCGTCAAAATGAGTTGCTGTGCCATTTCATGAACAGGCTGGGCTATGGCCGAAATAGTGGGTTGGTGAATACGGAATAAGTCATTGTCATCAAACACCACAATACCAAACTCGCTACCGATGTTGATTTTTAAACGACTCAATACTTCAATGCCGCTGATGGCCAAATAATTGGTAGCAAAAAACAACGCATCCAACTGAGGATGTTTTCGTAAAAACTGCTCAATTTCACTGGTAATATCTGTCGTTTTGGCCGTTAGATAATCGAACTTAATCATGAGTGTCTCTTTACGGTGTTCAAAAACGGCGCGTTGATAGCCAAGCAATCGGTCAATCATTTGGGCTTGGGCTGAGTCCAAGGTCACTAAGCCAATATTGCAGTAACCTTGGGCAAAAAGAAAATCAACGGCTTTGTAGGCACTTTCAAAATTATTCATCCCCACGTAGCTGGCTTCTACATCTTTACACTGGCGGTCAAAAAGAACAACGGGCAAATTGCTTTGCATCAAGTCACGGATGTCGTCTTCAATGCTTTCGGTGGGCGTAATGATGTAGCCGTCAACGTTTCTTTCCCGAAAAGTTGTTATCAACTCTTTGGCTTTTTTCGGGCTATTTTTGGTGCTGCTGTAAATGATTTTATAGCCGTTTTCGTAAGCAATATTTTCAATACTCCCCGCAATACTCGAAAAAAACGTGTCGGCAATATCTTCCACCATTAGACCGATGACGTTGGTTTTTCCCGTGCGTAAACTTTTGGCTAAATGATTGGGCTTAAAATTGGTTTTCTCCACAAAGGCCAATACCTTTTGCGTCAACTCCTCACTGATTCGTTTTTCTTTGGCTTTTCCATTAAGAATGTACGAAACCGTGGCAGTAGAAATCTGAAGTGTCTCGGCTATGGCTTTGATAGAGAGCTTTTTCATTTTGTCTTTTTCCTCAACTTCATCAATGCTTCCACATAGTAATAATCGGCATAATTGATAGAGGCATCTACCTCAGTGCCATTGGGGTGATGCCCCGTTGAATGCAAGAGAATTGCGCTGTTTTTGTCGCCGCTTTGGTAACGTGGCGTTGACAATTCCGCCAACATTGCTTTGGCTTTGTCGAAATACAGCTTTTTCTTCGCTGGGTCTTTGACAAATTTTGATAAATCAATCAAAGCGGAAGCGGTTACTGCCGCTGCGGAAGCATCCCGTGGAGCATTCGGAATTTTAGGGTCATTAAAATCCCAATAAGGTATCAAATCTGCGGGCAAGTTTTTCAAATAAACATCGGTTACTTTCTGCGCAAAGTCCAGAAATTCAGGCTTCTTGGTTTCTTTGAAACACATTGTAAAACCGTAAATCGCCCACGATTGGCCACGTGCCCACATACTGTTGTCGGCATAGCCTTGGTGGGTGACGGCTTTGGTGCGTTTGCCTGTGAGGGTATCATACACAACTACGTGGTAGGACGTATAATCAGGACGAAAATGGTTATTCATCGTGGTTTCGGCGTGTTTGACGGCGATGTCGTACAATTTTTTATTCCCCCCGTTTTTGGACGCCCAAAAGAGCAATTCCAAATTAATCATGTTGTCAATGATGGTGTTATGCCCACCAAACTTTTTAACTTCACGCGGCCACGACAAAATCGTTCCTACTGTGGGGTTATACAAAGTCGCCAGCACATCCGCCGTTTTTAAAATCACTTTTTTGTATTCGGGATTTTTTGTGATTCGGTAGCCATTTCCGAAGCTGCAAAAAATTTGAAAGCCTAAATCGTGGTCAAAGGCAGGTTCGTTGGAAAGTGGAGTCAGTAATCGTGAGAAACGGTCTGCTTCTATCTTGAGTTTGGGGGCATGGTTGTATTCGTACAAATACCACAACGTACCAGGCCAAAAGCCGCTTGTCCAGTCACGAAAATTTACAAATCGCCATTGGGTGGAGCCACGATTGATGTTTCGGGGAATATCTTTGGTATTATCGGGGATGAGCGCGAGTGTTTTTTCGACTTGCTTTACTGAGTAGTCCAGACTATTGTTAGCAAACGGTTGTGCGTTTAATATGAAACACAACAGGCTAAAAATCAGGGTGCAAAAAGTATATTTCATGAAATTTGATGCGATAGAAAGGTAGTGGCGACAGCCGCCGCCACTACGATTGATTCACTTTAACCTATTTAATGATTACCAACCAGGGTTCTGAACCAGATTGGGGTTCAACTGAATTTGTTGAGAGGGAATAGGAAGTAAATAATGTTTCTCGCTCCATTGGCGATTGCCCTCCAAACGATAATTACCATTGATTACCTGATTTTTGATGCCTGCCCAGCGAGTTTCATAAGCCGTTCCTGTCCAAACGATACCTTCAATGGGCTTGGGCATTTCGATTTCGGCAGTTTTCCAGCGAATCAAATCATCGCGACGGAAACCTTCTAAAAATAGTTCTAAGGTTCGCTCTCGACGGATTTCGGTACGCATCTCTAATCCATTGGTTTGAACTAAGTTATTGCTCAACTTTGGCATTTTTTTATTGATTCGATTCCGAACCAAATTCAAAGATTTGTCTAAATCTGCGTCGCTAATCGTTCCATTTTTCTCGAAAACTGCCTCGGCGTAGTTCAAAAGTACTTCGGCGTAGCGAATAACGGGATAATCGTAGCCTTCTTCCAAATCTTGCAAACGACGCTCGGTAGCAAATTTTTGAGGAGCATACCCGCTTCCAGTCGCGATATTGGCCTTTCCCCGTGAACCTGTAATATCGGCAGCATCGCCTCTCCATGTAATGCGGGCGCCAGGATTTTCGTTGTCCCAATAGTGTTTTCCGTCCTGCATCCATGTATAAATCATGCGATTGTCGCGGTTTTCATACTCTGAGGTTGTGGCCTTATAACCTTTAAAGAGCGGTGATTTTTCGATGGGTAAACCATCTTGAGCCAAGTACATGTCCATGAGTTTCTTTACGCCCCAATGCACATTGCCGAGTAGTTGGTGAGTAATATTGATGCGAATTTGGCGCGAGGCAAAATCATAACGATTGGCTAAAATGTATTCTTTATTAGCCGATTTGGTCAAATTAGCGGGGTTTGACTGTTGATTTTCTAAAATAAACAGGTACTTCTGGGCAGAGTCACCCAATACTGCCGGTGCAAAAAGCTCGTATTGTTTACTGGAAATGACGGCATCAGCATTGAGAGCAGCTTTATCAAGCAAGGTGTTGGTACGGGCCGAGTTATTTCTGAATTTTTGCCATGTTCCTTCGTACAAGGCCACAC
>JBDHXS010000291.1:0-8351 GCA_039810845.1 Runella sp.
TTAAAATAGAAACACCTCCGCCTGCTGCACCCAAACTCGAAAAATGATTGGGATTGGGAATATCAACACCTTCCATGCGCCAAAGTAAACCGTTGGGAGAATTGCCACGAATGACAATATTGTTTCCACCATCATCGGCAGTGACTACCCCTGCATAGGCGGTTGCCATGCGGGCAGGGTCATTGATAGCTGCGGCGTAGCGTTGGGTTTCTTCTACTGAAAAAGTCCGCGCACTGACCGTCGCCATGTCGTTGAGGGGTTTATCTTTTTCAACAGTTGGTTTAATGATAATTTCGGAAAGCTGAGCAATATCTTCTTCCAAACCTACATTTAGCACCAATTCTTTCCCTGCATTCACCACTACATTGCTCATAGTCATTTCTTTGTACCCCATATAAGTAATCTTAACTGTCTGACGACCTATGGGAATCTGAGCAAGCTGAAAAACACCTTCAGCATCAGTAACTGTACCTTTGAGCGGATTAGAACCCACCAAGACAACCGTTGCACCGACGATAGGCGTTTGAACACTCTTGTCTAAAACCACTCCTCGGATATTCTGTGTAAGGGTTTGGGCATTTAAGGAATGATTGAATAAGAAGAGGGACAAATGGGTAAATAAAATAAGGCTAAGGTTTCTGTTTTTCTGCTTTGGCTTTTGCATGGCGGTATTGTTTAAAACTGTTTTTAAGGCAAAAAAATCCCGCCACCGTATTTTGACGGTGTGTCATTTTAGATTGAATTTTCAGAATCTAACCTATTCGGTGACGGGAAATTTGTTTTAGATTTTTATTTGTTTCCTGCTGTTTGCAAATAAGACAACCCAAAAAACAAAAGCCCCTATGGAGTGAGTAAGAAAAGTTAGATTTCTTCGCAATAATGAAGCATTAGAATGACAAAAGTGGTCATAACTCAAACTAAGGAATAAAGGCTGCAACGGCATAGCCAATCATGACCAAACACAAAATAATTTTCATAGTAATACCGCCTAAAAACCCTAAAAATGACCCAAAGGCAGCTTTGAGTGCTTTGTCGGCGGCCATTCCTCCGATAAGTTCGCCCACAAGTGCCCCTAAAAAAGCCCCCAAGAAAATCCCCAATGCAGGAATGACAAAAAAACCAAGCAATAGGCCCAACGTAGAACCCCATGCGCCATAGGAAGTCCCTCCAAATTTTTTCACTCCCCAAATAGGCACATAATAATCTAAAAAAGTGACCACCAACGTAACAAACCCGAAGGTATATAAAGTGACTTGACCAAATTCGGCATAACTACTAAAATGCAGGCACAATAAGCCTACAAAACTCAAGGGAGGACCTGGAAGTGGTAATACCGCCCCCGCTAACCCCACCAACAAACCTGCAATGCCAAGAATGAGTAAAAGAATGTCCATGATTTCAGGATTTAAAATCTAACGTTGAAATAACACAAAAAACTACCATGAATCGTATCTTTGCCCACTAATTTTTGAGTGGACACAGTTTTACGTAAATACGACGTCGCTCATTCACTAAATCACACAAACAAAAAATGTCAAAAGTCTTAATCATAGGTGCAGGAGGAGTAGGGGGCGTAGTGGCGCACAAATGCGCAATGAATTCGCACGTTTTTACCGAAATCATGCTTGCCAGCCGTACCAAGTCGAAATGCGATAAAATTGCGGCTGACATCAAAGAAATGCAAGGGGTAACGATTCAAACGGCCGCCGTAGATGCCGACATCGTGGCGGAGCTTGTGGTGCTTATCAAGTCGTTTCAGCCCAAAATGGTGATTAACGTGGCCTTGCCTTACCAAGACCTGACCATCATGGATGCGTGTTTGGCGACGGGGGTGCATTATTTAGATACGGCCAACTACGAACCTAAAGACGTGGCCAAATTTGAGTATAGCTGGCAGTGGGCGTACCAAGAGCGTTTCAAAGAAGCGGGCTTGATGGCATTGTTGGGCTGTGGCTTTGACCCAGGTGTGACGCAGGTGTTTACGTCGTTTGCCAACAAGCACCAGTTTGATGAAATGCACTACCTCGACATCATCGATTGCAACGCTGGAAACCACGGAAAAGCATTTGCAACCAACTTTAATCCCGAAATCAACATTCGTGAGATTACGCAGCCTGGCCGTTACTGGGAAAACGGGGCATGGGTGGAAATTCCTGCCATGAGCATTCACAAGCCGATTGATTATCCTGGCATTGGCCCCAAAGAAAGCTACGTGTTGTACCACGAAGAGTTGGAGTCGTTGGTGAAAAACTTCCCAACGTTGAAACGCGCTCGTTTTTGGATGACGTTCGGACAGGCGTATTTGACACACTTAGAAGTACTTCAAAACGTAGGTATGACGAGCATTGCGCCGATTAAGTTTCAGGGCATGGACATCGTGCCGTTGGAGTTTTTGAAAGCGGTATTGCCTCCACCAGATTCATTGGGTGAAAACTACACAGGACAAACCTCTATCGGTTGCCAAATCAAAGGTATCAAAGACGGTCAAGATAAAACCTACTACGTGTGGAACAACTGCGACCATGCCGAGTGCTGGAAAGAAGTACGTGCGCAGGCAGTTAGCTACACCACAGGCGTGCCAGCGATGATTGGGGCGATGTTGATGTTGACCAACGCCGATTGGATGAAAGCGGGTGTTTGGAACTGCGAAGAACTCAACCCTGACCCATTCATGGACTTGCTCAATCAGCACGGGCTGCCGTGGCATGAGCAAATCAACCAACCATTGCCACACGAGTATTAGACTTTTTTAACCTTGACAGGGTTCAAAACCCTGTCAAGGTTAATGGCTTTTTATATCTTTATTTTTAGTATTAGGCATCAGGGTTTTTATCTGCTTTTCGCCCCATTTTTTGCCTAATTCACCCCATTTTTTCATTCTATTTGTAATGACTCGCTATTCTTGCAGCAGGTTACTCGTGCATTCGAGACAAACTTCAACCTTTTAGCAATTGAGTCATGATTGGAAGCTACATCAAAACGTCGAGTCGCAATTTAAAGCGAAACAAACTCTTCTCTTTCATCAATATTATTGGCCTTGCCATCAGTATGTCGGTTGGGTTACTGCTGATTGCATTTGTTTTGGATTTGTATTCGTACGATAAATTCCACAAAAATGGCGAACGGATTTATCGTATCACCAACGTAGCAACCATTAATAGAGAACTAAGTGGAAAGTTTGGTACTACCTCAGTAAAGTTTGGAAAACTTATTCGGGAACGAGTGTCTGGGGTAGAAGAAGTGGCGATTGTACACAACGATTTTTCGCAAGATGCAGTGGTGGGCGACAATGTGCTTCCTATCAAGGGCTTTTGGGCAGACCCGTCACTATTGAGGATGTTTACTTTTCCAATGCTGGCAGGTAATCCCGAAACAGCACTGAAAGAACCGTATTCGATTGTATTGACCGAAACCGCTGCCCGAAAACTCTTTGGCAGTGACAATGTACTGGGAAAAACCATTCAGTTTGATACCCTAAATTACAGCGTAACGGGAGTGATGAAAGACATTCCTTTCTTTTCACACCTTCATTTTGAAGCATTGATGTCGTTATCAACAGCCGAGCAACTCAATAAGAACAATAACTATGAACGATGGGCAAACACTTGGTCAAATTATGTCTATCTCTTATTGCCCGAAAATGCCGATGTGGCCTCTATTCAGTCGCAGCTTGATGCGGTTGCCCAAGAGGGAAATGTTGCGCAAGAAAACACAAAGGTTCGGTTGGAACTCCTTCCTTTGTACAACATAGTGGTAGGTGAAAACCTTAGTCAATCGGAGGGTAGTGCGAGTACTACTGGACCTCACATGCCTCCTGTTGTACTTTGGATACTCGGCGGGCTTGCGCTCATTGTGATATTGTCGGCCTGCTTTAACTATACCAACCTTTCGATTGCTCGTGCCATGCGTCGTTTTAAGGAAGTGGGGCTTCGGAAGGCTATTGGAGCAGGTAAAAACGAAGTACGGCTTCAGTTTTTGGTGGAATCAATCATGATTTCTCTGGCGGCACTTGTTCTGTCTTTTGTTTTGTTTCTGGTATTACGTCCGATGTTGATTAATCTCGCGCCCGAAATGCAACGCACCGTCAGACTCGAACTGACGCTACCAGTGATGGTAGCTTTTATTGTCTTTGCGGTTACGGTGGGGGTGGTTGCGGGCTTCATTCCAGCCTTGTTTTTTTCAAAAGTCAATGCCATCATTGCGCTTAAAAATGCACCTAATTCGACCTACTTCAAAGTTTTTAAACATCTAACACTCAGGCGCGCCTTGGTGGTGATTCAATACACATTTACCCTAATTTTTATTACAACAACCGCTGTTGGCTATGTCCAATACAAAAATATACTTGCCTTCGATTTGGGGTTTAACACCGAAAATATCCTAAATATTGACACCCAAGGCAATCGCCCCGAAGCACTACTTCAAGACTTGAGCGAATTGCCAGAAGTGAAGGGGTTATCGCGGTCGTTGATTGTCACCAGCGTGGGGAATGCCTGGGGGGGATTTGTAAAATACAAAAGCTCGACAGACTCTGCGCTGGTAATGACCAATAACATTGACGAAAATTACTTGCCTTTACACGAATATAAACTCATTGCGGGAGGGAGTTTCAAAACTCGACCTACCACCGCCCAAGCTGCCACAGAAATGATTGTGAATCAGCAATTTTTAAAACGGTTTAACATTGGCCACAACGACCCCGAAAAAGCGATTGGGGAGGTGGTTTCATTCAGTAATTTTCAGGGAACGCGTAAAGTAACCATTGTGGGCGTGATGAAGGATTTTCACTACGGCAAGGTCGAAAACCTCATTGGGCCAGTAGCTTTCATGCACTGGACACCCCAAGATCGAACAATCATCAATGCCAAAATACAAAGTACGGATATGATAGCAACGATGGCCAAAATAGAGTCGCTTTGGAAAAAATACGACCGAGTCCACCCCTTAAAGGCACAATTTTATGATAAAGCCATCGAAGAAGCTTACAGCGAGTTTTCCACGCTTATCAAAATCATTGGTTTTCTTTCTTTCCTTGCCATTTCGATTGCTTCGATGGGGCTGTTCGGTATGGTGGTATTTACCACCGAAACACGCCTAAAAGAAATTGGTATTCGGAAAGTGATGGGGGCTAACACGGGCAATCTTATCTACGTCTTGAGCCGTGGGTTTCTCCTTCAATTGTCTGTGGCGGCCCTCATTGCGCTGCCTGTTACTTACCTTTTCTTTGAAAATTTTGTGTTAACCCATTTCCCCTATCACACCCCTATTCAAGTCGTTGAGTTATTTATGGGTTTATTGTTGGTCTTACTTATCGCATTCATTATGATTGGTTCTCAGACGATGAAAGCAGCGAATAGCAATCCCGTAGAGGTTTTGAAGAACGAATAGGGCTTGGTTGGTGAAGTTGTGGACAGTTAGGTCAGACTGTGGTCATAGAAATGATTTCCCTTGTTAGATTGAGTTATGAACTAATGCTTTCTGATACTTATCTAAATATCACCAGCCGATAGTTTATATTCATTTAGTAAAATAGAGATTGGGTCATTAGGCTTAGGGAAGCTGTATGCGCCTTTAGACCATGAGGTTGTATTTGGAGCGTTATGTATTAATGAAACTTTTTCCCATAAATCATCATGTGGATACAGATACCAATCTCCATTATAAGGGAAACAGACATAAAGGTTCTTTTTGAGGTATTTAGTCTCGAAAGTTAACCACCCCTTCAACTGAATCTTTAAAATATCGTTATTGTTTATGTGGATGGCAAGAAAATCTGCTCCCTCATAATCGTCTGACAGTCGAATACAATTAAATCCATAATCGGCTAATAATGAGGCTATTTTGTGAAAATTGTAATTTTCTTTTTGTCGATGATTCAAATCAGTTTTGTAATTTATTTTTTGGAAAATCATATGATTTGACTTTAAGATGAATTCAATTTTTAGTATGCCTTTTTTAGAAATGATAAGAAATTAAAATGTTATTGGTAATGAACATGGGCTTCGATAGGCCATTAGAAAGGTGGTTTGCTCCACAATCCCCTTTTACTTAGCCAAAGCCTCAAGAGTATTTTAGCTTGCGACTTCCTTATACTGCATCTGGTACAGATTGGCGTAGAAGCCACCTTGCTCCAATAGTTCTTCATGTGTGCCTTTTTCCTTGATTTGGCCTTTGTCCAAAACAATAATCTGATGGGCTTTTTGGATGGTGCTGAGGCGGTGGGCTATTACAATCGCGGTGCGGCCTTTCATTAGTTTTTCAATGGCGTTCTGAATCAATTCTTCCGTCTCGGTATCTACCGATGAAGTGGCTTCGTCCAGTACAATGATTTTAGGGTCATGTACCAACGCTCGCACGAAAGAAATCAACTGCCGCTGTCCTACCGAAAGCGTAGCACCGCGTTCCATGACGTTATAATCATAGCCATCGGGCAGACGTTCGATAAACTCGTGCGCTCCCACCAACTGTGCCGCTTCAATGATACGGGCACGGCTAATGTCGGGATTGCCCAACGTAATGTTGTTGTGAATGGTATCCGAGAAAAGAAATACATCCTGTAACACTACCCCGATGTTGTGGCGCAAGGCCCCCAACTCGTAGTTGTGGACTTCTACTCCATCTACCAAAATCTTCCCTTTATTGATGTCATAAAAACGGCTCAATAGGTTGATAATCGAAGACTTCCCCGCTCCCGTTGCACCCACAAAAGCGATGGTCTGCCCCGCTTTTACATCAAATGAAATGTCTTTCAGTACGTATTCTTCGTCGTTATAGGCAAACCAAACGTTTTTGAAGGAAACGTCGCCACGCAAAGTTGCGGGTGCGTATGTGCCGTTATTGACTGTGTAATCGTCGCTATCGAGCAGCTTGAGAATACGGTCGGTACTCACAATCCCCATTTGAAGCGTGTTGAAGCGGTCGGCCAACATCCGTATGGGCCTGAAAAACAAGTTGGTAAACATAATAAATGCCGTCACCGTGCCAAAGGTCATATCATCGCTCAGGATTTGTCGTGCTCCGTACCAAACGATTAGCCCTGTAGCTGCGGCGGCAATGACGTCGGCAACGGGATAATAGACCGAATAGTACCAAATAGAACGAATGTGAGCATCGCGATGAACAGTATTTATTTGTTTGAATTTACGGTACTCCATTTTTTCGGCACTGAAAATCTGCACAATGTTCATGCCCGTGATATGTTCTTGCACAAACGAATTCAGATTGGAAACGGCAGTACGCACTTCGTTGAATGAATCCTTGATTTTTTCTTTGAAGATATACGTACTAATGAGCATAAAAGGCACCGTGGCAAGGCTAATCAACGAAAGGCGCCAGTCGGTATAAAACATAACCCCGATGATGAGCACCAATTGCAAAATATCACCTGCCACAGCAGCCATACCATCACTGAACACATCAGAAAGGGTTTCTACATCAGACACAGTGCGCGTTACGAGGCGGCCAATGGGGGTATTGTCAAAGAATTTGAGACGGAGGCTAAGAATTTTTTCGTACAACTGCACCCGAATGTCACGGATAATGTTTTGCCCCAGCCAACCCGCTAAATAGGTATGTGCAAATTGGATAAGAGCCTGTAAGAGCAACAAACCAACCATGATTGCAATCATCATAGCAAGGCCATTGTAGTCGCCCGATGCAATCTGATTGTCAATGGTATAGCGAAACAAGAGGGGACTTAGCGGAGAAAGTGCAGCACTCAACAAAATAAGCGTTACGAGTCCGTAAAACTGTTTTTGATAGGGTTTAACAAAAGCATAAAGACGGCGGAGGGTAGGCCAATCAAATATTTTTCCGCTCTTTTTTTCTTCGTTCATGGCACAGAATGGTAAGTATATAAAGTAGTAACTCCAATACCCTCGCTAAGAGTTTCGGAGGTTAGCGTAAATTTTGAAAAATACCACAAAAGCCATTCTAAGGCACTGAAAAATGGGTAAAACCTGCACTATTTTTTCAATCGCTCGTCTATACTCCAACGGCCGCCTCCGTTGAAAAGAAAAATCACTGCTAAAAGCACAAAAAGAAAAGGGTGTTGGTCTTCGTACCAAAACTTACCATGGCCGACAAAGAACATAATTCCTAACATGGTGATGATGGTGACAACAGAAGCTAATTTGGTAAAAAGCCCTAACGCCAGTAAAATCCCCGCCACAAACTCTGCCCCTTTGCCCAAATACACCAACACCAAGCCAATGGGCAAATCTTTGAACATATCCCATTGGGCATAGTCTTTCATTAGTTTGGCATCGAAGACTTCAAGGCCATGATAAGCCAATAACAACCCCGTAATGATTCTGACGATAGCTGTACCTACGTTTCCAGAAGGTGCATTG